>DAIESZ010000145.1 GCA_027346035.1 Propionibacteriaceae bacterium | reverse complement strand
CCTGCTTGAACGCGTGGTTCTGGTCGACGTGGTGGTTCTGGTCGCGGATCAGCGTGGTGGCGAGGTCGACCCGGCCCATGCCGTGCCCCTCGGCGTCGACGACCTCATCGTGGGTGAGGAAGCGGGTGGTGCGCAGGATCGGGAAGTCGGCCCGCGCCTTGAGCAGCGTGCTGGTGAGCTCGGACAGGTCGGCCCAGGTCGACTCGGTGTCCCAGTGCACCCAGCTGACCGGGCTGTCCTGGCAGTACGCGTTGTTGTTGCCCTGCTGGGTGCGGCCCATGCCGTCGCCCGCCGTGATCATCGGGGTGCCCATGCTCAACAGCAGCGACGCCATGAGGTTCTTCGCCTGCCGGTGCCGGAAAACGACGATCCCGGGATCGTAGCTCTCGCCCTCCCAGCCGCAGTTCCACGACCGGTTGTCGTCGGCGCCGTCGCGGTTCCCCTCGCCGTTGGCGTCGTTGTGCTTGACGTTGTAGGTGACGAGGTCGCGCAGGGTGAACCCGTCGTGGGCGGTGATGAAGTTGACCGACTCGCTGACCGAACGACCCGGCCGGTCGAACAGGTCGGGGGAACCGCAGAGCCGGGTGGCCAACTGCTGGACGCCACCCACGGCGCCGCGCCAGTAGTCGCGGAAGTAGTTGCGGAACTGGTCGTTCCACTCGCCCCAGCCCGGGCCCCAGTTGCCCACCTGATAGCCGTAGGGACCGAGATCCCAGGGCTCGGCGATCATCACCGCACGGCTGAGCACCGGGTCGTCCGCGATCGCCTGCTTGAACGCGTGGTTCTGGTCGACGTGGTGGTTCTGGTCGCGGATCAGCGTGGTGGCGAGGTCGAAGCGGAACCCGTCGACGCCCATCTCGGTGACCCAGTAGCGCATCGAGTCGAGCACCATCTGCAGCACCCCCGGGTGGGAGGTGTCGACGGAGTTGCCGCAGCCGGTGACGTCGTAGTCGTTGTGCAGGTCGTTGGTGAGCCGGTAGTAGCCGGCGTGGTCGATGCCCCGGAAACACAGGGTCGGTCCCTGGTGACCGCCCTCGCCCGTGTGGTTGTAGACCACGTCGAGCAGCACCGAGATGCCGGCCTCGTGCAGGGCGGAGACCATGTTCTTGAACTCGGCGACCTGCTGGCCGAGCGTGCCGGAGGCGGAGTAGGCCGCGTGCGGGGCGAAGAACCCGAGCGTGTTGTATCCCCAGTAGTTCGTGAGGCCGCGCCCGATGATGAACGGCTCCGACACGAAGTGCTGCACCGGGAGCAGTTCCACGGTGTTGACACCGAGGTCGACCAGGTGCTGGACCACCGCCGGATAGGCGAGACCTCCGTAGGTGCCGCGCAGGTGCTCGGGGACCGCGGGATGCAGCCTGGTGTAGCCCTTCATGTGCAGCTCGTAGATGACCATCTCCTCGAGCGTCCGGGGCCGGGCCAGGGGCTGCGGCGGCGGCGAGTCGGCCACGACCACCGAGAGCGGCACCGACCCGGCCGAGTCGACGGGGTCGGGTACGTAGTTGGACTCGGAGGTGTGGTCGAGGATCGGCCCGGAGTAGTCGACCCCCGCGGTGACAGCCCGGGCATAGGGATCCAGCAACAGCTTGGCCGGGTTGAACCGCATGCCGGCGTCGGGGTTCCATTCGCCCTCGACGCGGTAGCCGTAGCGCTGCTCGGCCTCGACGCCCTCGACGAAGCCGACCCACACGCCGTCGGCGTTGCAGTGCAGGTCGTGGTTGACCTGAGTGTTGTCGTCGCCGACGAGGGCGAGTTCGACCCGGGTGGCACGGGGCGCCCAGAGGGCGAAGTGGCATCCGCCGTCTCGGAGTTGTGCGCCGAGGATCGACGAGTCGATCGGCGCGCGCATATCGTCGGTCATGGTCTGTGTTCCTCCCCGTGGCCCTGTGGAGTGCGCACGGCGTGTGGCGGTTCGGTGTCGCGGGATCGGCGCGTCGGCGCATCGCCGACGACCGTCCGGACGAGGCTTATTGTGCCGTGACATCCGAATTGCGGACGGTTCCGCTGCGGGTGTCGTGGGGGGCACGAGGGGGCGAGAATCCCTGCGCCCGCGTTCAACTTGTCAAGAATGCCCGTCCGGCCGCGGGATCGCCAATCCGGTAGCGTCCCCGACATGAACCGACCGCGGGTGTACCTCGACCATGCCGCGTCGGCGCCGCTGCGCCGGTCGGCCGTCGAGGCGATGAGCGCGGCGATGGGGGTGACCGGCAACCCGGCCTCGCTGCACGGCTCCGGCCGTCGGGCGCGAGCACTGCTCGAGGACGCCCGCGAGGACGTCGCCGACGCGCTCGGCGCCCACCCCACCGAGGTGGTCTTCACCTCGGGGGGCAGCGAGTCGGACGCGATCGCGGTGCTCGGCGGGTGGAAGGCGCGCCGGGGGACCCGCCCCCGGGTGGTCGTCGGCGCCACCGAGCATCCGGCCGTCCTCGGCGTCACCGCGGAGGTGCCGGGCGCCGTCATCGCGGCCGTCGACGCCGACGGGCGGCTCGACGTCGACGCGCTCTCCGCCCGGCTGGGTGACGACGTGGGTGTCGTCTCGGTGCAGACCGTCAACAACGAGACCGGCACCGTGCAGCCGATCGCCGCGATCGCCGGAGCGGCCCACCGGCACGGCGCGTGGTTCCACACCGACGCGGTGCAGGCGGCTGGGCATCTTCGCGTCGGCTTCGGAGCCAGCGGTGCCGACCTGGCGAGCGTGTCCGCCCACAAGGTGGGCGGCCCGGTGGGCGTGGGCGCGCTGCTGGTGCGGCGCGAGGTGCGGCTGCCGCCGTACGGGCTCGGCGGACGCCAGGAGGGTGGCGTCCGGTCGGGGACCCAGGCGGTGATGCTCGCCGTCGGCTTCGCCGCGGCCCTGCGTGAGGCGGAGTCGGCGCGGGAGACGGAATCGGTCCGGCTGGCGGGGTTGCGCGCCCGGCTCATCGACGGGATCGTCGCGCGGATCGCCCGGGTACGGGTGAACGGCGGGGCCCACGTGTCGCCGGCCATCGCCAATCTCACCTTCGAGGGCACCCGCGCCGACGACGTCCTGCTGCTGCTCGACCGGGAGGGCATCGACGCATCGACCGGATCCG
>DAIESZ010000117.1 GCA_027346035.1 Propionibacteriaceae bacterium | reverse complement strand
TCCCATGGGTCCGAAGCCCGGACCCATACCGGGTCCCATCGGGCCGAAGCCCGGACCCATGCCGGGTCCCATCGGGCCGAAGCCCGGACCCTCGAAGCCTTCAGGGCGGGGGCCACGACCGCCGCGACCGAAGCCGCGGCCGCGTCCACGGCCCTCGAACTCGTCGTGGCCGTGCATCTTGTCGAATCCGAAGTTGTGCATGCGTGCTCTCCTTGAGAGTGGGTGAATGGTTGGTGTGGATGGAGATGTGGTGATCGGTGACGTCCTCCGGCGAGCCATCACGGATGGCCGGGGCCCTCGGGCGGCGCGCCGTTGAAGGGATCCTGCTACGCCGGTATGTCATCGATATATCGAAATAGTAGCGACAGGTCCGCCCGCAGACAAGTCCACGCGTCGGGTTGCCCTCGGGGACGCCGCTCGCCCGGGCATAGCCTTGCCGCATGTCGCAGTTCGAGCTGAATCCGGATTCCGTCGTCACGCCCCCCGAGCAGATCGCGAAGGACCTGGAAGATCCCGGGTTCGGCAGGTACTTCACCGACCACATGGCCAGCGCCACCCACACCCCGGACGCCGGCTGGCAGCACCTGGTCATCGAGCAGACGAAGCCGTTCGAGATGCACCCGAGCGCCGGTGTGCTGCACTACGGCCAGGAGATCTTCGAGGGGCTCAAGGCCTACCGCCACGATGACGGCTCCGTGTGGCTCTTCCGCCCGCGCCGCAACGCCGAGCGGTTCGCCAACTCGGCCACCCGCATGGCGATGGCACCGCTGCCGCCCGACCTGTTCGTGGACGCCGTCACCCGCCTGGTCGACCTCGACCGGGAGTGGGTGCCGAGTTCCCGCAACGAGCAGAGCCTCTACATCCGCCCGTTCGAAATCGCGTCCGAGACGTTCCTCGGCGTGCGCGAGTCGCATGAGTATCGCTTCATGGTGATCGCCTCGCCGGTGGGTGCCTACTATCCCGACCCCGTGTGGCTGTGGGCGACGCCGACCTACACGCGGGCGGCGTCCGGCGGCACCGGCGCGGCGAAGTGCGGCGGCAACTACGCGGCCAGCCTCATCGCGGCCGACGAGGCGCACGAGCACGGCTGCCAGCAGGTGTTGTGGCTCGACGGCGCCGAGCACCGCTGGATCGAGGAGTGCGGCACGATGAACATCCTGTTCGTCACCCGCGACGGTGAGCTCATCACGCCCGACCTGCGCGGCACGATCCTCGACGGCGTCACCCGCGACTCGCTGCTCACGCTCGCGCCGCGGCACGGCCTCACGCCGGTCGAGCGGCAGATCGACATCCAGGAGGTGTCGTCGAGGATCGCCTCGGGTGAGATCACCGAGGCCCTCGCGTGTGGCACGGCGGCGGTCGTGGTGCCGGTCGTGGGGTTCCGGCGTCCGGGGCCGACGTCGGACGCCGGTGATGTGACCCTGCCCGTGGCCGACGCGACTCCGGGCTCGAAGACGCTCGCGCTGCGTGAGCACCTGCTCGACATCCAGTACGGCCGGGCCGAGGATCCGTTCGGTTGGACGGTGAGGGTCTAGACCGCGGATCCCGCCGGTACCCGACGCCGCGGGCGATGTGTGACGGGTCGCGGCTCGGGCTGATCGGTCGCGAGGGGAGTCCCCCCGGCGGTCGTCGGGGAACCGGGGGACGACGGCTCCTCGAGGGTCGGCGTTGGGGCGTCGGCCCCATGGCCGGCGAGGTCGCGGATCGTGCGTCCGGCGAGTTCGGCGCGGAACGCCGCCTGCGCCGACCCGAGGGTCTTGCGCAGCTCGCACTCCTGTTCCAGGAAAGGGCACGGAGGGTCGTAGCAGTTGAGCAGGGGCGCGTCCCCCTCGATCGCGGTGAGGATCGTGTCGGCGGACGCCGCGAGCCCTGCAGGGGTGATGACGACCCCTCCGGTGCGTCCCCGCAGGGTGGCCACCCAGCCGTACTTGGAGAGCACCTGGACGATCTTGCCGACGTGGCGTTCGGGCAGGTTGAGGTCCTCGGCCAGCTGGCTGATCGACACCTTGGGTGCGTCGGATCGGGCGAGCAGCATCAGAACCCGTAATCCGACGTCGGTGCCGCGGGTGATTCTCATGGCGGTTCCCCGATCGTTCCGTGATCCGCGGGGGCCCGGATCAATACTACCTAGCGTAGTAACACTCCCGGTCTAGTGCCCTTTGGGGTCACGCGGAAGGTCGTGACCGGCATCCGGCCCAAAAAGGGTCAGGATGTGGACAGCGCGTCCAGTGCCGACCCGGCAGAATGTTCGGGTGGGGATCGTCATCGAGTTCTCGGCCTTCGCGCTCACCGTGCTGGCGGTCACCTCGCTGTGCCGGCGGCTCGGCCTGAGCGCCCCGCTCGTGCTGGTGCTCGTCGGGGTGATCGCCAGCTACGTCCCCGGAATCCCCCCGGTGCACCTGACGCCTGAGCTCATCCTCATCGGGCTGCTGCCGCCACTGCTCTACTCGGCGGCGGTCAACCAGTCGCTGATCGACTTCCGGCGCAATATCGCCGCCATCGGCTGGCTGAGCGTCGGGCTCGTGCTGTTCACGACGTTCGGTGTGGGGTTCCTCGCGCACGCCGTGGTGCCCATCGGGTGGGCCGCCGCGTTCGCGCTCGGCGCGATCGTCGCTCCGCCGGACGCCGTCGCGGCCACCGCCGTCGGCACCGCGATCGGCCTGCCCCGACGCGTCGTGACGCTCCTCGAGGGTGAGTCGCTCGTCAACGACGCGACCGCGCTGGTGAGCCTCCGCACGGCCGTGGCCGCGATGGGCGCGGGGATCGCCTTCGGTGTGGCGGTGCTCGACTTCGTCAAGGCGGTGGCCATCGCCGTGGTCATCGGCCTGATCGTGGCCCGGCTCATGGGGTTCGTCTTCGCCCACACCCGTGACGTGCTCACCGGCACCGCCCTCACCTTCCTCGTGCCGTTCATCGCCTTCGTGCCCGCCGAGGCGCTGAACGCCTCCGGCGTCCTGGCGGTCGTCGTCGCCGGGCTCGCGCTCGGCCACGAGGTGCCGCGGGTGCAGCACAGCGGGATGACCCGGCTGAGCACCCGGATCAACTGGTCGGTCATCCAGTTCCTGCTCGAGAACTCGGTGTTCCTGCTGCTCGGACTTCAGATGAGCACGATCGTGTCGGATGCCGGGACAAGCGACTTCGGGCCCGGGCGAATCGCCGCGCTGTGCGCGGTGGCCCTGGCCGGGGTCATCGGCTTGCGGTTGGTGTGGGTGCTCGGCACCCGGTGGGTCGTGCACGGCACCGGGCAGAAGGCCTCGCCGGTGCGCGAGTCCGTGGTCATCGCCTGGGCCGGGATGCGTGGCGTGGTCACCCTCGCCGGCGCGCTCACGCTGCCTGCGATCCCCAACCGGGCGGTGCTGATCCTGGCGGCGATGTCGGTCACGATCGGCACGCTGATCGTCCAGGGGCTGACCCTGCCGTCGATGGCCCGGGCGCTCGACATCTCCGGTCCCGACCCCCGCGAGGACGCCCTGCAGGAGGCGCTGGTCTACCAGCGTGCCGCCCGCGCCGGGCTGGTCCGCGCCCGCGAGGTCGCCGGCGCCGACGACGGCCGGGCGCTCAGCGTCGTCGAGCGGCAGGTGGAGTTGCGCGGCAACCAGGCGTGGGAGCGCCTCGGACGCGACCCCGAGGCCGAAACCCCGTCCGACGCCTATCGTCGGCTGCGGATCGCGGCTCTCGAGGCCGAACGCGACGAGGTGCTTCGGCTCCGCGACAGCGGCTCCGCCGATGATCAGGTGATCAGCCGCGTCCTGGCCGAACTCGACGGTGAGGAGATCGCGCTCACCCGGGTGCAGGCCCGCTCGGAGTTGGTCCGCCGGTCGCCGCTGGTGCCCCGGTTGGACGCCGCGCCGTGTGAGCACCTGGCGGAGGCGTCGACGAGGGTCGTTCCGTCGTCGGGGGTGGAGTGCGAGGACTGCCTCGTCGAGGGCACCCGCTGGGTGCACCTGCGGATGTGTCTCACCTGTGGTCACGTCGGCTGCTGCGACTCCTCCGAGGCCCGGCACGCCGAGCGGCACCACCACCGGACCGGGCATCCGACGATGCGCTCGATCGAGCCGGGGGAGTCGTGGCGGTGGTGCTACGTCGACGAGCTCATCGCCGCCGGTGATTGACGGTGGTGCCGGGCGACGGGCCGCCCAGGGGCGGATGCGACGCCGGTGGTCACGGTGTCATTAGGGTGATCGGGAGACACGAGCGAGCGAGGGACGATGGGTGACGACGCAATCCGCACCGGCGGCCCCGGCGCGACGGATCAGCGCTCGCGTCAGCACACGATCGCCGAGATCGTGCTGCGGCGAGGCACCGTGAGCATCGACGACCTCGTCGCGATCACCGGCGTCAGCACGATGACCATCTACCGCGACATCGCGGCCCTCGAGGACGCCGGTCTGGTGCAGCGGCACCGGGGGCGGATCACCGCCGCCGCCACGGGACTGCACGAGGCGAGCGCCGCATTCCGCGCCGAGCAGCAGGGCGCGGCGAAGGAGGCGATGGCGGCGCTGGTCGCCGGGTGGATCAACCCGGGCAGTTCGCTGCTGCTCGATGACTCCACCAGCGGGGTGTTCCTGCTGCGCGCGCTCGCGGACAAGAGCCAGTTGACGATCGTCACGAACTCGCTGCTCGTCGCCCGCGAGGCCACCGAGCATCCCGACTGGCGGCTGTTCGTCGCCGGGGGCGAGTACCAGGCCTGGGCGGATGCGCTGATGGGGCCGACCACGCTGGCCACGCTGGCCGGTCTCGACGCCGACTACTGCGTGTTGTCGGCGTCCGGGATCGCCGACGGACGCTGCCACCACCCCTACCAGGACGTCGCGGCGGTCAAGACCCAGATGCTCGCGTGCGCCCGCACCAGGATCCTGCTGCTCGACCACACGAAGTTCGCCCGGCACGCGCTGCATGCGTTCGCCCGGCTCGACGAGTTCGACCACGTCGTGGTCGACTCCGAGGTCACCTCCGACCAGCGTGAGCAGCTGGCCGCCTGGGGCGCGACCGTCGACGTCGCCGGCTGAGTCCGTCCCATCCGCGTCTCCGGCGTCCGATCCGGTGGGCGTGGGTCCGTGATGCCTCGAAGCCGATCCCGCCGAGATGTCGGGCGTTGTCGCGGGTGGTCCGGCGCCGGAGCGCGCGGTGCCGGCGGGCCCGCCACCGCCGTGTCCGGACGCCGTCGCTCGCCCCGAGTCGCCCTCCGTCCCATCAGGGATGTTGCAAACAACATGAGATGGGTTACTTTTAACGAACACGTTCGGGCGTCGGAGCCAGAGGAGTCGACCATGGGATTTCGGGTGATCGTCGCGAGTGACAGCGCGGGTGTCTCGTACAAGGAGGCGATTCGCCACCAGCTCGAGCGGGATCCACGCGTCGACCGCGTGCTCGACGGTGGACTGACGGCGGGTGAGGACGTCGACTATCCCCACGTCGCGGTGGCCGCCGCCCGGCGGATCGCCGCCGGTGAGGCCGACCGGGGCATCTTCGTCTGCGGCACGGGCATGGGCGTGGCGATCTCGGCCAACAAGGTGCCCGGCATCCGTGCGAGCGTCGCCCACGACTCCTATTCGGTCGAGCGGCTCGTGCTGTCGAACGACGCGCAGGTGCTGTGCCTCGGCGAACGGGTGATCGGCCGTGAGCTCGCGCTGCGCCTGGCAAAGGAGTTCCTCGACTACACCTTCGACCCCTCGTCACGATCCGCGGCGAAGGTCGAGGCCATCACGTCGTACGAGTCGGCCGCTCCCATCGACCCCGACTCCGAGCGGCTGTCCGGCTGCTGAGCGACCACCCAACCCCACCAATCCCGGCCCCTCCCCGACTCCCCCGGGGAGTGGCCGCACCCAACCCGGAGAACAACGATGTTCGCCCTTCGCCCTCGGTGTGCTGCTGTTCGGCTGATCGCCGCCTGGCGCGCCGAGCGTCGGAGCGACCTGTTCCACCATCGTGGGACCCCGCATGGACCCGCCGGCCATGGCCGTCCGGGTCGGCAACAGGGTCGTGGTTCTCGCCGTGCTGCTGTTCCGCCGAACCGACCGACTCCACCCACCGACTCCCACCGGAGAGGAACCAGCCATGTCACTGCGGACCGATGCCCCGGCGTCCAGCGTTGTCAACGCCCCCGAACGGCTCTACGGCGCCTA
>DAIESZ010000110.1 GCA_027346035.1 Propionibacteriaceae bacterium | reverse complement strand
CACCGAGCTGTTCCTCCACGACGGCGGAATCACCGAGTTCGCGGAGTTCCTGGCCCACGACGCCGCGGTCAGCGACATCCTGCGGCTTCAGGGTCGTGACCAGTTCACCGAGACCGTCCCCATGCTCGACGAGTCGGGTGGCATGACGCCGGCCGACGTCGAACGCGACCTCGAGGTCGACATCGCCCTGCGCTGGGGAGCCGGGTACGACAGCACCCTGCGCAGCTTCGTCAACATCATCGCCACCCCCAAGGGCGGCACCCACGTGCAGGGCTTCGAGCGCGGGCTCACCAGGGCCTTCGCCGCGTCTCTCCAGGGCACGCGGTTGCTTCGGGCGGGCGAGGAGGTCATCCGCGACGACATCGTCGAGGGGCTGACGGCGGTGGTGACGGTGCGGCTGGCCGAGCCCCAGTTCGAGGGCCAGACCAAGGAGGTGCTGGGCACGCCCCCCGTGACCCGCCTGGTGTCGCGGATCGTCGAGCGGGAACTCGGGGAGTTCCTCACGAGCAACAGGGCCGCGGTGAAGGCCCAGGCGCGCACGGTGATGGAGAAGGTCGTCAACGCGTCCCGCACCCGCGTCCAGGCCCGGTCGCATCGCGAGAACCAGCGGCGCAAGAACGCCCTCGAGTCGTCGTCGCTGCCGCCCAAGCTCAAGGACTGCCGCAGTTCCGACACGGAGCGTTCCGAACTGTTCATCGTCGAGGGCGACTCGGCCCTGGGCACCGCCAACGTCGCGCGGAACTCCGAGTTCCAGGCGCTGCTGCCGATCCGGGGCAAGATCCTCAACGTGCAGAAGGCCTCGGTCGGCGACATGCTCAAGAACGCCGAGTGCGCCTCGATCCTGCAGGTCATCGGCGCCGGGTCGGGCCGCACCTTCGACCTGGACTCCGCCCGTTACGGGAAGATCATCTTCATGGCCGACGCCGACTCCGACGGCGCGCACATCCGGGTGCTGCTGGCCACGCTGTTCTTCCGGTACATGCGTCCGCTCGTCGAGGCGGGCCGGATCTACTCCGCCGTTCCGCCGCTGCACCGCTTCGAGCTGACCAACCCGAAGAAGGGTCAGGACCGCTACATCTACACGTATTCCGACGCCGAGTACCAGCGCAAGAGCGCCGAACTGACCAAGAAGGGGATCAGGTTCAAGGAGCCCCAGCGGTACAAGGGCCTGGGGGAGATGGACGCCCAGCAGCTCAAGGAGACGACGATGGACCCGCGGCGCCGGGCGCTTCGGCGGCTCACCGTCGACGACGCCGCGGTGGCCGAGCACACGTTCGAGCTGCTCATGGGCAACGAGGTGGCCCCTCGCAAGGAGTTCATCATCGCCGGCGCGTACGCCCTCGACACCGAGCGGATCGACGCCTGACCACGGCGCACGAGTCCGCCGGGTCGACGTGGGCACGGCTCAGGGGGCGAGTCGCTCCCTGAGCCAGTGGTCGTCGACGAGCCGGTAGCGGAGCCGGTCGTGCAGCCGCGAGCGGCGTCCCTGCCAGAACTCCCACAGCTGCGGGCGCAGCCGGTAGCCGCCCCACCACTCGGGGCGCGGCGGGCGCGGGCCGAACCGGGCGGACGCCGTGGCGGCGTTGGCGAGCAGGGTGGCTCGGCTGGGGATCACCTCGCTCTGCGGCGACGCCCAGGCGCCGATCCGGCTGTCGAGTGGACGCAGTTGGAAGTAGTCGTCGGACTGCTCCGGGCTCACCTTCTCGACCGGACCCTCGATGCGCACGACGCGTTCGAGTTCGACCCAGTGGAACTGGAGCGCGGCGAAGGGGTGCACCTCGAGGTCGTGGCCCTTGCGTGACCGGTAGTTCGTGTACCAGACGAGGCCGTCGGCGTCGAACGACTTCACGAGCACGATCCGGGTCGAGGGGCGCCCGTCGGCGTCAACGGTCGCGAGGGTCATCGCGTTGGGCTCCGGCACGCCCGAGGCCAACGCCTTGTCGAACCAGTGCCGGAACTGGTGCACCGGGTCGTCGCTGGCCCCGCCCTCGTCGAGTTCGCCACGTTCGTAGCTCTTCCGCATGCCGCGCACGTCCACGCACTCAGCGTAGGCGTGCCCGGCCCGCGGTGTGGGGACCCGGGATCCGGACCTCAGACGGTCTCCGTGAACCCCGCACTTGCCAGGACCTTCTTGGCCACCTCCAGTGGCAGATCGCGTCCGACCTCGACCACGGCGTCGTCGAGCCTCGCCTCGTCGAGGATGTCGTCGAGCACCCCCGCCCGGTCGAGATGCCAGTCGCGCTCGGCGTCGTCGCCGTGGTGCCGCTGCCAGAGCCGTTCGCGGATGGCCTCGGCATAGGGCCGCAGCCGCACGACGGTCATGTGCGACCCGATCATCGCCTCACACCGGTCACGTTGGTCGACGCTCTCGAGGACGCCGGCCACGACCAGCATCTGGGCGCCGAACTGACGGTAGGTGTCGGACATCGCGGCGAGGTTGACCTGGGCGATCCGGATGTTGAACGGGTCGTCGTCGGGGGCGGGCCACGCGTTGCGCAGTCCGTCGAGGTCGATCAGTGCGTGGGGGACGCCGGCACCTCGCAGGATGGTGCCCATGGCGTCCATGGTGGTGGTCTTGCCGGCTCCCACCGTGCCGTTGATGAACAGGACGTGCACAGGATCACATCCTCTGGGTGAGGGTGCCGTGGTCGACGTCGTAGATGAACCCGCCCACCACGGCCCGTCCGGCCATCAGGGGGTGGGTGCGAAGCAGCTCGACGTCGTAACGCAGGCCGGCCTCCTGGTCGGGCGTCGACCCCAGGACCATGCCGCGGATGTCGGTGTGGGTGCTGTCGAGCACCTTGGCCGCGATGTCGGCGTCGTCGCCGGACCCCATCGCACAGCGGGTGTGGGGGATCACCATGATCCGGTCGACGTTGAGCAGATGCACCCCGAGGATGCAGCCCACCAGGGTCTCGGGGGTGACCCGGCCACCGGGGGTGCGCAGGATCTTCGCGTCGCCGAGCCTGAGCCCCAGCATGGCCAGCGGCTCGATGCGGGAATCCATGCAGGTGACCACGCACACCCCGGCATGGGCCTTCCCGTCGAAACCGCCGTCGGCGAACTGGCCCGCGTAGCGGTTCTCCAACAAAACCGGTTTGGAATGTAATGATTCCCAGCAAACCTTTCTGCCTGGACAATGACGGCAACGCGCCATCGGCAGGGCGGGCGTAAGAGTAATAAAGTTCTCCCGC
>DAIESZ010000098.1 GCA_027346035.1 Propionibacteriaceae bacterium | reverse complement strand
CTGCGCTGGCACGCGGACATCAGCGCGCACCGCAGCAGCCAGGTGCCCAAGCAGGCCCGCGTCCTCGAGCTGGTCATGGCCTACCGCCACTACGGCCACCTCATCGCCGACATCGACCCCCTCGAGTACCGGCAGCGCACGGTGTCCGAGCTCGAACTCGAAACCCACGGGCTGACGATCTGGGACCTCGACCGGGAGTTCCCGGTCGGCAACTTCGGCGAGTCGAGCCGGGCCGTGCTCACCCTCCGGGAGATCCTCGAGGTGCTGCGCGACTCGTACTGCCACACCATGGGCATCGAGTACATGCACATCCTCGACCCCGACCAGCGCAGCTGGTTCCAGAGCCGCTTCGAGAAGGCGCACACGCCGCTGCCGCGCGAGGAGCACATCCGGATCCTCGACAAGCTGAACGAGTCGGAGGTCTTCGAGACCTTCCTGCAGACGAAGTTCGTCGGGCAGAAGCGCTTCAGCCTCGAGGGCGGTGAATCGGTCATCGTCCTGCTCGACGAGGTGTGCGAGCAGGCCGCCGACACCGGTCTCGACGAGGTCACCATCGGGATGCCCCACCGTGGCCGGCTCAACGTGCTCGCGAACATCATCGGCAAGAAGTACGGCCAGATCTTCCGCGAGTTCGAGGGCCGGATCGACCCTCGAATCCAGGCCGGTTCCGGCGACGTCAAGTACCACCTCGGGGCGGAGGGACGGTTCACGTCGGCCACCGGCGCCACCATCAAGGCCTCGGTCGCGGCCAACCCGAGCCATCTCGAGGCGGTCAACCCGGTCCTTGAGGGAATCACCCGGGCCAAGCAGGACAAGCTGGGCCGCGACGACTTCCCGGTGCTGCCGATCCTCATGCACGGTGACGCCTCCTTCGCCGGGCAGGGCGTCGTCTACGAGGTGCTGCAGATGAGCCAGCTGCGCGGCTACCGCACCGGCGGCACCATCCACATCGTGGTGAACAACCAGGTGGGTTTCACCACGGCCCCCCACGAGTCGCGCACGTCGCTGTATTCGACCGACGTGGCCAAGTCGGTCCAAGCGCCGGTCATCCACGTCAACGGCGATGACCCCGACGCGTGCGTTCGCGCCGCGCGCATCGCCTTCGAGTTCCGCGAGCAGTTCCACCGCGACGTCGTCGTCGATCTCGTCTGCTACCGCCGCCGCGGGCACAACGAGGGCGACGACCCCAGCTTCACCCAGCCGCACATGTACGACCTCATCGAGCAGAAGCGTTCGACCCGGCGCCTGTACACGGAGCAGTTGATCGGCCGTGGCGACATCAGCACCCAGGACGCCGACGAGGCGATGAGCCGGTTCCGGTCCCGGCTCGAGGAACTGTTCGCCGCCGCGCACGGGAACGCGGCCGCCGAGGACGACGAGGACTACACCCGAACCCCCGATGACCCGACCAAGCCGGCGTCGGCGATCGGTACCACCATCACCCGCGAGACGATGCAGCGCATCGCCGATGCCTACGTGCGTCTTCCCGAGACGTTCACCCCCCATCCGAAGGTGATGCCGCAGCTGGAGCGGCGGGCGAAGGCGATCATGGACGGGTCGATCGACTGGGCCACCGGGGAACTGCTCGCGTTCGGCTCGCTGCTGCTCGAGGGCCGTCCGGTGCGCCTCAGTGGCCAGGACACCCGGCGTGGCACCTTCAGCCAACGCTTCGCCGCGGTGGTCGATCGGGTCACCAACGAGGAGTACGTGCCGCTCAAGCACCTGAGCGGTGACCAGGCGCCGTTCGACATCTACGACTCGCTGCTCAGCGAGTATGCGGTGATGGGTTTCGAGTACGGCTACTCGGTGGCCGCCCCGGACGCCCTGGTGCTGTGGGAAGCCCAGTTCGGTGACTTCGCGAACGGCGCCCAGACGATCTCCGACGAGTTCATCAGCTCCGGGTTCGCCAAGTGGCAGCAGAAGTCCGGCGTCGTGCTGCTGCTCCCCCACGGCTACGAAGGACAGGGCCCCGACCACTCCTCGGCACGGATCGAGCGGTGGCTGCAGCTGTGCAGCGAGGGGGCCCTAGCGGTCTGTCAGCCGTCGACGCCGGCGAGCCACTTCCACCTGCTGCGCACCCACGCGTACGTCAACTGGCACCGCCCGGTCGTGATCATGACGCCCAAGTCGATGTTGCGGAACAAGCTCGCGGTGTCCCAGCCCGAGGACTTCAGCACCGGCGGATGGCGTCCCGCGCTCGGCGACCCCTCGATCACCGACCCGTCCACGGTGCGCCGGGTGCTGCTGTGCTCCGGAAAGATCCGGTGGGAGTTGGTCGCCCAACGCGCCAAGCTCGGCCTCGACCAGCAGGTGGCGATCGTGTCGTTGGAGCGCCTCTACCCGCTTCCGGCCGCCGAACTCGCCGAGGAACTGGCCAAGTACCGTCACGTCAGCGATGTGCGCTACGTGCAGGACGAGCCCGAGAACCAGGGCGCGTGGCAGTTCATGCACCTGCACCTGCCGGCGGCCATCGCCGAGGAACTGCCCGGGTACGAGTTGCGCATGCGCCCGTTCACCCGGCCCACCGCCTCGTCCCCCTCGGTCGGCTCGCACGACGTGCACGAGCGCCAGCAGCACGAGCTGCTGACCTCGGCCCTGTCCGAGTGACCACCGGTCCGAGTAGCACGATTTACTTCACCGATCGCGGCATCGAGGAACTGGAGCACCGCCGGGGCGACGACGAGGTGAGCATGGCCTGGCTCGCCGAGCAGTTCAGCGTGTTCGTCGACCTGTTCCCCGAGTTCGAGGTTCCCGTGGAGCGGTTGGCCACCTGGCTGGCTCGCCTCGACGACGACTCCGACGACGATCTCCCCACCGGCTGACAGAAAGGGATCACGCCCATGACCTCAACGCCGCTCGACCAGCGGGTGGCCGCGGTGCGGTCTGCCTTCATCGAACGGTTCGGCCACCGACCCGATGGCGTGTGGCGCGCACCCGGGCGGGTGAACCTCATCGGGGAGCACACCGACTACAACGACGGCTTCGTCCTGCCGTTCGCGCTCGAGCAGTCGGCACTGGTCGCTGTCTCCTCACGGGCCGACGACGTCGTGCGGATCTCCTCTCTGGACCTCGGCGAGACCCACGAGTTGACGCCCGACCAGGTGGTGCCCGGGTCGGGCGGCTGGCAGGCCTATCTCGCCGGCACCGTCTGGGCACTCCGCGATGCCGGGGCAGCCGTGGGCGGGCTCGACATCCTGCTGTCGTCCGACGTACCGGTGGGCGCGGGCCTGTCGAGTTCGGCGGCCATCGAGTGTGCGGTGATGGCCGCGGCGCTCGACCTGTTCGCGCTCGACATCGCCCCGCTCGAACGGGCCCGTCTGTGCCAGCGGGCCGAGAACGTCTACGTGGGTGCCCCCACCGGTCTGCTCGACCAGGCGGCCTCCACCTTGTGCGCCGACGGGCACGCCCTGTTCCTCGACTGCCGCAGCTTCGCGTCCCGGCAGGTGCCCCTGCCGCTCGCCGAGGTCGGTCTCGAGATCCTCGTGCTCGACACGCACACCCCGCACACCCACGTCGACGGCGAGTACGCCGCGCGGCGCGCGGCGTGCGAGCAGGCGGCCCGCATCCTCGGCGTGCCGGCACTTCGTGATGTGGTCGCCCTCGACGACGCCCTCCCGCGGCTCGACGACGATCTGCTGCGGCGCCGGGTGCGCCACGTGGTCAGCGAGAACGCGCGGGTGCTCGAGACCGTAGAGCTCGCGGCGTCCGGACGACTGGCGGACATCGCGCCACTGCTCGACGCCTCCCACGCGTCGATGCGCGACGACTTCGAGATCACGGTGCCCACGGTCGATCTCGCCGTGGAGACGGCCCGGGACGCCGGCGCCCTCGGCGCCCGGATGACCGGAGGCGGCTTCGGCGGCTGCATCATCGCACTGTGCCGTGCCGGTCACGGGGACGCCGTCGGCCGGGCCGTGGCCCGCGCCTTCTCGGAGCACGATTTCAACGCCCCGTCGTGGTTCGTGGCCCGTCCCTCCGACGGGGCGGGGCGGGTCGGCTGAGCTCAGACCCGCCCGAACTCCCGCCGGGTCGAGGGCACGAGCAGACTGACGAGGGTCGCGACCGGCACGATCGCGAGGGCGGCGAACAGTGCGCCATGGTCGCCGAACGCGTAGTTCGCGAGCACCATCAGATGCAGCAGCGACGCGGCCACCGCCGCCCCGAACCCGAGGCGGTGCCGGCGCCACACGAGCGTCGCGGTGAGGACCACCAGGGCCGCGTACACCAGCAGCACCGCCGCGATACCGATGCTGAATGTGGCCAGCCGGGCCGCGAGCACCGCCACCGCGACCGCGGCGATCCCGAGTCCGGCGAGGGCGGTGAGCGAGGCCGCGGCGGCGGTCGTGGAGGAACGTGACGCTGGCACGCGCTCACTGTAGCCGCCAGCGGCGCCCGGCCCCGATCCCAGCAGACGCCCCGGGACGCCAAATCCCCCGGGATCTGACGATGCCGACGCAGACTCGCGCGCCACGTCATCTCTCCTGGCGGATATCTCGTCCAACCAGGCATGCTGAGGTATTCTGAAGCGTTGTCGCTGGCCGGGATCCGACTCCCACCTGCCGGTCCGGCGGGTTCATCCGAGCCAGCTTTGCCTTGTTGGCCCATGGAGGCCAGCACCCCGTTCTCAAAGGAGTGGTCTGTACATGGATTGGCGCCACAAGGCCGCCTGCCTCACTGAAGACCCTGAGCTCTTCTTCCCCATTGGCAACACCGGCCCCGCCCTCTTGCAGATCGAAGAGGCCAAGCGTGTCTGTCGGCGCTGTGAGGTTCGCGAACAGTGCCTGAACTGGGCACTCGACAACGGCCAGGATCACGGAGTGTGGGGCGGACTGAGCGAGGACGAACGCCGGGCGTTGAAGCGCCGCCAGGCCCGTTCACGGCTTCGCTCGTCCTGATCCCCGAGCCCGGCGTCCTGGCGGGCTTCACCTCGGTCGGATGGTCGGCGAATTGATCGTCAGGGCCAAGCGGAGCCTGACTCCCCCGGACGCGTGCGGCTAGATCGGCATCACCACGCGTGCCCGGGTGCCGTGCTCGCCGGGCTCCGCGTCCGGTTCGTCGGCGCGGTTGCACAGCGTGAACGTGCCACCCGCGTCGTCGACGAGGGTGCTGACGATCGACAGGCCCAGGCTGTTGGTCGCGGTCATGTCGAACCC
>DAIESZ010000091.1 GCA_027346035.1 Propionibacteriaceae bacterium | reverse complement strand
CGAGTGGGACAAGCTCGAGAGCGACGCCGCCCAGCTCGAGGGCTTCAACGGCAGCGAGGAGGACGTGCTCACCAACGCCATGTTCCCGGGCGTCGCCCCCAAGTTCTTCGCGCACCGGAGTGAGGGCCCGACGAACGTCGGTAGGACCGCTGAGCAACTCGCCCACGAACAGGCGATCGCCGACGGGTCGGCCAAGGCGGTGCGTGCGCCGATCCGCTACAACGTCAGTTTCGGCGGCCAGACCCATACCGTCCAGGTCGAGCCGGCCTGAGTCGTCCACCCCGAGAGTTCCATCGCTTCGAGAACCAGGACTCATCCATGGCCACAAAAAAGAACATGTCCGAGCTGATCCGTGACCTCGACGACCACCGCGGCCGGGTCGAACTCGGAGGCGGACAGGCGCGCATCGACAAGCAGCACGCGCAGGGGAAGTTGACCGCGCGTGAGCGGATCGCCGCCCTGCTCGACCCCGGCACATTCCAGGAAACGGGAGCGTTCCGCCGCAACCGCACCACCGCCTTCGGCATGGACACGGCCGACCTGCCCGCCGACGGGGTGGTCACCGGTTCGGGCACCGTGCTGGGTCGGGCGGTCAACCTGGCCAGCCAGGACTTCACGGTCGCCGGCGGCTCGGCGGGTGAGACACACTCGGTCAAGGTGGCCGAGGCCCTGCGCGAATCGCTCAAGAGCGGGGCGCCGTTCGTGTTCATCAACGATTCCGGCGGCGCCCGGGTGCAGGAGGGCATCGACTCGCTGTCGGGCTACGGCAAGGTGTTCTACGCCAACGTCCTCCTGTCGGGGGCGGTACCGCAGATCTCGATCATCGCGGGCCCGTGCGCCGGCGGCGCCGCCTACTCTCCGGCCCTCACCGACTTCATCATCCAGACCCGCAAGGCCCACATGTTCATCACCGGGCCGAGCGTCATCAAGCAGGTCACCGGTGAGGACGTCACCGCCGATGCGCTGGGCGGCGCCGACGCCCAGATGGCATCCGGTGTCGTCTCGTTCGTCGCCGACGACGACGAGCAGGCCATCCTCATCGCCAAGAAGCTGCTGAGCTTCCTCCCGCAGAACAACTCCGAGGAACCCCCGGTCGTCGAGCCCGACGAGAACGTCGACGCCGACGAGAGCCTGCGCGACATCGTGCCCCTCGAGGACCGCAAGGGCTACGACGTCCGGGAGATCATCTGGCGTCTGGTCGACCGCCGCGACTTCCTCGAGGTGCAGGCGGGCTTCGCGGCCAACCTGGTCGTCGGATTCGGGCGGATCGTCGGGCGCACCGTCGGCTTCATCGCCAACCAGCCGAGCGTCATGTCGGGCGTGCTCGACATCAACTCGTCCGACAAGGGCAGCAAGTTCATCCGGTTCTGCAACGCCTTCAACATCCCGGTGGTCAACCTCGTCGACGTGCCCGGATTCCTCCCGGGTGTCGCCCAGGAGGCTGGCGGCATCATCCGGCACGGCGCCAAGATGCTCTACGCATACTCGGCCGCGACGGTCCCGAAGATCACCGTGGTGGTGCGCAAGGCCTACGGCGGGTCCTACCTCGCGATGTGTTCCAAGGACATGGGCGCCGACCGGGTCTTCGCCTGGCCGACCGCGGAGATCGCCGTGATGGGTGCCGACGGTGCCGCGGCGGTCGTGTTCAAGAAGGAGATCGCCGAGGCCGACGACCCGGCCGCACGGCGCGCCGAACTCGTTCAGGAATACCGCGACACGTTCTCCTCCCCCTACATGGCCGCAGCCCATGGGCTCGTCGACGACATCATCGATCCGGCCCTCACGAGGTTCCACGTGGCGACGGCGCTCGCGCTGCTCGCCACCAAGCGCGAGACCCGTCCCGCGAAGAAGCACGGCCTCGGGCCGGCCTGACCGAAAGGACCGTCGTGGCTGACAATCAGATCCCGGACTCCGGGGCCGACCTACGAGCACTCGTCCAGCAACTGGTCGACCGGGTCAACGAACTCGAGGCCCAGGTGGCAGACCTGCAGAGCTGCCGCGCCGTTCCCGACGACATCGTCGTCGCCATCGGCGCGGCGGTGTCGGCGTACCTCGGCTACCAGGCGAAGGTGCGTGCCATCCATGTCCACGGCGGCAGCCGTTGGGCCATCGAGACCCGTCGCCAGGTGCACGACCGCTCCGTCTCCCGCCGATGACCCGCCCCACCCGTGACCAGCTGAACAAGGACCGAGCATGAAACTCAAGGTGACCGTCAACGGCAACACGTACGACATCGACGTCGATGTCGCCGAGGACGACAACGTCGCCCTCACCCCGATCGTGATCGGGGGAGGCGCGATGGCCGCACCCACCAAGACCACCGCGTCGGTCCAGGCCACCAGCGCCAACGCCGTCGTGGCCCCTCTGGCTGGTTCGGTGGCCCGAGTGCTCGTCAAGGAGGGCGACACCATCACGGCGGGCCAGGTGCTGCTGGTTCTCGAGGCGATGAAGATGGAGACCGAGATCACCGCCCCGCAGGACGGCGTGGTCGGTGCGGTCCTGGTCCAGCCCGGCGATGCCGTGCAGGGCGGCCAGGCGCTCATCAGCCTGGCCTGACCCCATCGCGGGCCCCGTCCGGCGCCGTCATCTCAGGGTGGCTGCCGGCCCATCGTCACGCGGCGTCCCGACCGGTAGGTTGACGGCCGTGACCCAGCCCGCCGCGATCCGGAGCACTGCGAGCAGTCCCGTGTCCGGCATCCTGATCGCCGCCGTGGTGCTGATCAGCGCGGTGGGTCCGCTGGCGACCGACATGTACGTGCCGTCATTCCCCCGGGTCGCGCACGACCTGGCGGCCACCGCCGGCGAGGTGTCGCTGACCCTCACGTCGTTCTTCCTCGGGATGGGCCTCGGCCAGATCATCGGGGGGCCGGTGAGCGACCAGCTCGGACGCCGGCGTCCGCTCGTCGGCGGCATCCTGCTCACCCTGGTCGCCTCGGTCGCCTGTGCTCTGGCCCCGACGATCCCGCTCATGGTCCTCGCCCGCCTCGCCCAGGGGTTCGGCGGGGGCTGGTCGGTCGTCGTGGCCCGGGCCGTGATCGTCGACCTTGCCCAGGGGCCCCAGTTGGTGCAGGTCATGAACCTGCTCATGGGCGTCGGGGGGATCGGCCCGATCGTGGCACCCTTGCTCGGCGCGGTGATCCAGCACGTGTGGATGTGGCGCGGCGCCTTCTGGGTGCTGGCGCTGGCGGCCGTGTTCATGCTCGTCGGGGCGCTGGCGGTCATCCCCGAGTCACTGCCCCCCGAGCGGCGCCACTCCGGGGGATTCACGGCCTTCGCGACGGCGGCACGGGTCGTTCTCGGGCAGCGGGCGTTCATCGGCTACATGCTCGTCAACGCGTCCGCGTTCCTCGGGCTGTTCGCCTACGTGTCGACCTCGGCGTTCGTGCTGCAGGTGATGAACGGACTGAATCCGATCACCTATTCGCTCGTGTTCGCGGGCAACGCGACCGGGATGACCATCGCCACCCTCACCTCGGCCCGGCTGGCGTCGCGGGTGCCGACCCGGCGGGTGATCCTCGGCGGTCAGGCGCTCGCGCTCACCGGAGCCCTGGAGATGCTGGTCGGCGCGATCTTCTTCGACATGCCCCTGGCCATGGCGATGATCGGCTTCTTCTGCATCATGGTCGGTCAGGGCTTCACCGGCGCCAACGGCGGGGCGCTCGCGAGCCAGCAGGTGCCCCAGCACGCCGGAACCGCGTCGGCGGTGCTCGGCCTGGCCCAGTCGCTGGCCGCGGCCATCGCACCGCCATTGGCTGGCCTCGGCGGCACGACCACGGCGGCACCGATGGCCATCCTCATGGTCGTCGGCGCCGCCGGTTCACTGTTCTCACTGCTCGTGATCGCCGCCCCGCGGCGGGTCAGCGCGGGATGATCCGCACCCAGTTGGCGCCGGCACCGGTCGTAGCCTGGCCGGCGAACCGCGGGACCCGATCGGTGAGGTCGTAGAGGGAGAGGGTCGTGGAGCGCTCCCCGGCGGCGACGAGCCAGCGGCCGTCGGGTGAAACGGCGAAGCCCCGCGGCTGCGGCTCGGTCGTCACGAACGCCAGAGGTGGCTTGAGGGCGCCGGATGCCATCACCGGCAGGGTCGCGAGCGTCGAGGCCGTGCGTTCCGAGGTCCACAGGGTCGATTCGTCGGGGGACAGGTGAAGGTCGGCACCCCAGATCAGATGTCCGGCACGCGGATCCAACCCGAAGGCACTGCGTCCGAGTCCCGCCGCCGGGTCGGCCGTGGCGACCGCCTCGATGAACCTCAGCGTTCCCCCGTCGGGGTCGCGCCGGTAGCGCAGCACTTCGGCGGTGAATTCGGTGAGGACGTACACGGTCGTTCCGGCCCGGTCGATCAGGAGATGCCGGGGCCCGGTGCCGGGAGGAGCCGGCGCCGTGGGCGGGTCGAGCGGTGTCAGGGCCCCGTCCTCGCCCAGGGCACACTGAGCGATGAGGTCCTCCCCGAGCGAGACGAAGTACGCGAACCTGCCATCGGCGGTGATCGCCACCGAGTGCGTGTTCGCGTGCGCGATCCGCGACACCGGCGGGGCGACGACGCCGGTGTCCGACACGGGCGACGATGTGCCGAACCCTCCGTGGTAGGAGGCCGACAGCAGCAGCCGGGCGTCGGGTGACAGCGCGAGGTAGTTGCTCGCGTCCTCCACCGCGCACCGGCTGAGTTCACTGATCGAGCCGTCGGTGCGGTCGAGCCGCAGAGTGACCACACTCGGCCCCTGCTTGCTCGAGGCGAACACGAGATCGCGACGTTCGTCGACCGCGAAGGTCGAACATCCGACGATCGGGGACCGGGTCAGTGGGGTGAGTGCTCCGCCGGTCAGTGCGAAGGATCCGATCGTGTCGTCGCCCTGGTTGGCGACGAGCACCAGGAAGTCGGTCATCAGGGCCCTAATCGTCGAGGGTGGACAGGTCGCCCTCGGGCAGGCCCTGCGCGCGGGCACGCAGCACCCGGCGCATGATCTTGCCCGAGCGGGTCTTCGGGAGGCTTTCGACGAACTCGATGCCGTCGGGCTTCGCGATCGGCGAGAGGTGCTCGGAGATGTGCTGGCGGAGTTCGTCCCTGAGGGCCTCGGAGGGCTCGTAGCCCATGCGCAGGACGGCGAATGCGTGGATCGCATTGCCCTTGATCTCGTGGGGGAGCCCGATCACGGCGGCCTCGGCGACCGCAGGATGGCTGACGAAGGCGCTCTCGACCTCGGCGGTACCCAGCCGGTGTCCGGACACCTTGATCACGTCGTCGGTGCGGCCGATGACCCAGATGTAGCCGTCCTTGTCACGCCGCGCGGAGTCGCCGGCAAGGTACTTGCCGGGGTACTTCGACCAGTAGGTGTCGACGTAGCGTTGGTCGTCCTTGTACAGGGTGCGCAGCATCGAGGGCCACGGGTTCTTGAGCACGAGGTACCCCTCGTCCCCATCGGCCACGGGGTTGCCGGCATCGTCGAGAATCTCGGCCTCCTGACCGAAGAACGGCCGGGTTCCCGACCCTGGCTTGAGCGGCACGCTCGGGGTCGGCGTGATCATGAACATGCCGGTCTCGGTCTGCCACCAGGTGTCCATGATCGGGCAGCGGTCCTTGCCGATCACGTGGTGGAACCAGCGCCAGGCCTCGGGATTGATCGGCTCGCCAACGGAGCCGAGGATCCGCAGCGACGACAGGTCGTGACGGTTCGGCCACGCGTCGCCGAAACGCATGAGGCTGCGGATCGCCGTGGGGGCGGTGTAGAAGATGTTGATGCCGTAGTGCTCGATGAGTTGCCACCACCGGTTCGGGTAAGGGTACGACGCGCCGCCTTCGAACATGAACACGGTCGCACCGTTGAGCAGCGGCCCGTAAACGAGGTACGAGTGGCCGGTGACCCACCCGGGGTCTGCGGTGCACCAGTACCGATCCTCCTCGCGGATGTCGAAGACGTACTTGAACGTCGAGTAAGTGCCGACCATGTACCCGCCGTGGGTGTGCAGGATCGCCTTGGGGCGTCCGGTCGAACCGGAGGTGTAGAGGATGTACAACGGGTCCTCGGCGTCGACGGCGACCGTCTCGCAGCGGCCGTTGGCGATCGGCAGCGTCTCGAGGTCGTGCAGCCAGTGGTCGCGCAGGGGATCCATCTGTACCTCGTGCCCGGTGCGTCGCACGACGATGACGTTCTCGACCGTGGGCGCGTGCCGCACGGCGTCGTCGACGATGTCCTTGAGCTTGAAGATCTTCCCGTTGATCCACGAGCCGTCGGCGGTGATGACCAGCTTCGACTCGGAGTCGTCGATCCGGTCGCGCAGCGCGTCGGCGGAGAACCCGGCGAACACCACGGAGTGCACCGCGCCGAGCTTGGCGCAAGCGAGCATCGCGTAGAAGATCTCGGGGATCCGCGGCAGGTAGATCGTGACCCGGTCGCCCTTGCGGATCCCCATGGAGCGGATGATGTTCGCCATCTTGTTCACCTCGCGATTGAGGCTGTAGTAGGACAGCGTCCTGGTCTCCTTGTTGTTCTCGGAGCGCCAGATGAGTGCCAGCTTGTTGCGCCGCGGGCCGTCGATCCAGCGGTCGAGCGCATTGTGCACGATGTTCGTCTTCGCACCGGTGAACCACTTGAAGAAGGGGGCGTCGGAGTCGTCGAGCACCTTGTCCCACGGTTCGAACCACTCGAGTTCGCGCGCCTCCTTCTCCCAGAACGCCTGCGGGTCGGCGGCAGCCGGCCCCGCGACCGCCTCCCAATCGGGAACGTTGTACTGACCCGGATCGATCGGGCGGACGAACTCGTCGTCGGTCCCGACGGTCGCGGCTGCAGTGTTGTCACTGGACTCGGTCGCCATACTCATGCCCTTCAACATCGGTGGTGAATTGTCGCCAGACTAGCCCGCGGGCCCGCGTGGCAGAAGTATGGTCCAGCCGGTGTGATCACATCGGCCGCGCGGTCCCGGGGAGCGTCACCCGCCGCGGGCTCAGCCGCGGAACACCTTGTGGTTGGCCGCCTGTGCGCGGGGGCGGACGACCAACCGGTCGATGTTCACGTGCGCCGGGCGGGAGGCGATCCAGGCGATGCACTCGGCGATGTCGCCCGCAACCAGCGGCTCGGCCACCCCGGAGTAGACCGCCTCGGCGCGAGCCTGGTCCCCGTGGAATCTGGTGAGGCTGAACTCCTCGGTGTGCACCATGCCCGGGGCCACCTCGCACACGCGGACCGGCTGGTCGACCAGTTCCAGCCGCATCGCGCCGACGATCGATCGTTCGGCCGCCTTGGCCCCGCAATAACCGGCCCCACCCTCGTAGGGCGCATCGGCGGCGGTCGAGGTGACCACGACGATCGTCCCTCTGCCCGCGATGAGGGCTGGGAGCAGCGCCTTGGTCACCCGGCCGGTGCCGATGACGTTGGTGGCGAACATCGTGGTCCAGGCGTCCAGGTCGGCCTCGCGGACCGGCTCGAGACCCACTGCGCCGCCCGCGTTGTTCACCAGCAGGTCGAGCCGTGGACCGACGGCCTCGGCCAGGGCCGAGACGTCGGCGTCCGCGGTGATGTCGCACGCGATCGCCCGCCCGCCGATCTCGGTGGCAAGTTCCTGCACGCGGTCGGCTCGGCGGGCCGCGCACACGACGTCGTATCCGGACGCCGCAAGAGCCCGGGCCGTGGCGGCCCCGATGCCCGAACTGGCCCCGGTGACGACGGCGACCGGACGCGCGTCCGGGGTGGGACGGTCGTTCTGCGATGTGCTCATGGGCCCACCTTGGCACAACCCCGGCGGGGGACCTGGCCCGTTCCGGGCAGCCGGGCGATCACGGCCCCCGGTCCCCGGTGGAGCCGGGCGGGCGGCCGGTAGGGTTGGGCCATGACGTACAAGCTCATCCTGCTCCGCCACGGCGAGAGCGAGTGGAACCAGAAGAACCTGTTCACCGGCTGGGTCGATGTCGACATCAACGACAAGGGCGTCGCCGAGGCCCGGCGCAGCGCCGAACTGCTGACGAGTGAGGGGCTGCTGCCCGACAAGCTGCATACGTCGCTGCTGCGCCGAGCCATCCACACCGCCTATCTGGCCCTCGACGGCTGCGACCGGCACTGGATCCCGGTGGAGCGCAGCTGGCGGCTCAACGAGCGCCACTACGGCGGCCTGCAGGGACTCGACAAGTCCGAGACGCTGCGGAAGTACGGCGAGGAGCAGTTCATGCTGTGGCGGCGCAGCTACGACACCCCCCCGCCCGTGCTGGAGCGCGACGCCGACTACTCGCAGTGGAACGACCCCCGCTACGCCGACATCCCCGAGGACGAGCGTCCCCAGACCGAGTGCCTCAAGGACGTCGTCGCCCGGATGCTGCCCTACTGGGAGAGCAGCATCAAGCCCGATCTCGCCGACGGCAAGATGGTGCTCGTCGTCGCCCATGGCAACTCGCTGCGTGCCCTCGTGAAGCACCTCGACGAGATCTCCGACGAGGACATCGCCGGCCTCAACATCCCGACGGGCAT
>DAIESZ010000089.1 GCA_027346035.1 Propionibacteriaceae bacterium | reverse complement strand
CCGTCGTCGTCGGCCACCGCATAGAGCGTGCGGTTGTCGGGAGAGAAGGCGACCGGCGTGGGCCAGCGGTCCCAGTCGGGGGCGAGCAGGCGACCCGCGCCGGAGCCGTCGATGAGCCACAGCTTGGAGTCGGGGGCGTCGGCGCCGGTCGACCGGTAGTGGCGCACGCTCACGACGAGCGATCCGTCGCCCGAGACGACCGGATGCCCGAACTCGTCGGCGTCGTCACGCGCCAGCACGGTGCGCTCGCCGGTGCGGGTGTCGATCGAAACGACCGTGCCGGCGACCTCGCTGCGGGAACGGGGCTCGGCCCAGTCGACGACCAGCCGGATGCCGTCGTCGCTCAGCGACCAGGCGACGTCGTCGAGGGCGCGGCCGATGTCGCCGGTGATCGGCGTGGACGCCGCGACGCGCTCGCCGGCGTCGTCGGAGAGGTCGAGGCGGGCGAGCCGGTCGGCGACCGGGCCGAGGTCATGGTCCCAGTAGCGCACGGGGTAGGCCTCGTGCAGGATCGCGGCCACCTTCTGCTTGCGCCGGGCACTGCGCTTGGCCGCGTCGGCCGCGTCGTCGGCGGCCCCCGCATGCATGGGCACCCTGGCCACCAGAATGTCGGCCGTACGGGCGGCCAGCACCCCGCCGAACCCGCCCGAGCGCCGGGCGAGCGGGTGGGCTTCACCGCCCGCGGGGGGCAGGAACCACAGGGCGCCGAGGTCGTCGGGATCGGGCCCGTCGCCGGGGGCGGCGGTGCCCTTCTCGTCGCCCGGGGTCGGTCGTTTCGACCCGAAGACGAACCCGCCGTCGGGGGTGAGCGCGCCGAACGTCTCGCCCTCGACCGAGCGGGTGAGGCGGCGCGCCGGCTGCAGGCCGTCGGGGTCGAGAGCCCACCAGGCGCTGCGGTAGGCGGTGACGTCCTTGTCGGGGCCGGAGACCGAGACCAGCAGGCGGCTGCCGTCGGGAGACAGCAGGAGCCCACCGAGGCGGGGGAGTGCCACGTAGGCGTTGAGATCGGACCAGGGATCGGAGGGGGTGTGCACGTCGTCGTCGTCGCTCATGTCCTGAGCCTATGACCCCGGGCCGACAGGCCGCGATACGGCTCGTCGGGCGTTCGGAGGTGCCGCGGAATTGCTTGACCCGGCAAGTATCTTTCACTAGTTTCGACTATTCATGAGAGCGTTCGGATTCCTGAGCTTCGGTGAATACGCGACGAGGCGCGACCCCGGCCATCCGGACGCCCGCACGTCCATGGGCGATGCCATCGAAATCGCCGAGGCAGCCGACGCCATGGGCGTCAACGGCGCCTACTTCCGCGTGCACCACTTCGCCCGCCAGGGGGCGGCCCCCATGCCGCTGCTCGGCGCAATCGCGGCCCGCACCTCACTGATCGAAGTGGGAACCGGCGTCATCGACATGCGGTACGAGAACCCGCTCTACCTCGCCGAGGAGGCGGCCGCACTTGACCTCATCAGCCGCGGTCGTCTGGCGCTCGGCATCAGCAAGGGCTCGCTGGAACCGGCCCGCCGCGGCTGGGAGGCGTTCGGCTACGTCGGCTCGAAGGACGCACACGGCAGCGACATCGCCCGCGACAAGTTCGATCTGTTCATGCGGGCGATTCGCGGCGAATCGATGGTGGACGCCGACCCCACCCAGTTCGGCCGGGGGGCGAGGTTGCTGATCGAACCGCACTCTCCGGGCCTCGCCGATCGCATCTGGTGGGGGGCGGGTAGGCGTGAGACGGCCGAGCAGGTCGGGCGAATGGGCGTCAACCTCATGAGTTCCACTCTGCTCACCGAGGCGACGGGGAGCAGCTTCGCCGACCTGCAGCGCGAGCAGATCGACCGCTATCGCGAGGCGTACGTCGCGGCCGGCCACACGCGGGCCCCGCGCGTCGCGGTGGCCCGCTCCGTCTTCCCGATCACCGGCGAGAAGGATCTCGTCTTCGAGGACCTGGGTTCCCAGGAACGTGACCGGATCGGCACCCTTGGCGGATTCGCCGCCACCTTCGGCCGTACCTACGTCGGCGAGCCCGACCAACTGATCGCGCAGTTGTCCGCCGACGCCGCGGTGCAGGCGGCAGACACCCTGATGCTGACGATCCCCTCGCACCTCGGCCCGGCGCTCAACCTCCGGATCCTGCAGAACATGGCCGAGCACGTGGCCCCCTCGCTCGGCTGGCGTCCGAACACCCAGGGCCCGGTGAGGGCGTACCCGCTCCCCTGAGCGTGACGCCGTCGGCCCGCGCCCGTGAGTCCCTCGTGGGGGCGGAGGCGGAGGTGGCCGATGTCGGATGGTGCAGTGGTGCTTGGCGTGCACACTTGACCAGGAGGCACGCCACATCGGCCTCGACGATGACCCCGGTGAACCGGGGTCCGTACGAATCCACGATCGCGATGACCGGCTCCCTGACCTCGGCCCGGGAGCCGGGAGTCGTCACGAAGTTCCGACCAGGAGGTCCGATGGCCACCCTCAAACCCGCCGCCGACGTCAACACCGCCGCGGTGACCGCCGTGGGACTGATCGGTGGCTGGCTCACCGCCCGGGAGACCGGTGTGCGCCCGATCGGCGGCATGCTGCTCGGTGCCGCCGGCGTCCTCGCCGGACGAACGTGGCTGCGGCGCAACGGCGCGGGCACGACCGCTGTGCTCTCGGTGATCTACCTGGGAGCCTTCGGCGCCTCCCACCCGTTGGCCAAGCGGATCGGCCCCTGGCCCTCGGTGCTCGCCGTGACCGCCGCCGCCTCCGGGGCGGCCTGGGTGTTGTCCGACCGCCGTTCCTGACCGGCCGCGTCCGCTGACATTGGCCCCGCGGACCTCGGGCGTCGAAAACCGCACCCGCATGGTGTGGTTTCCGGTCGCGGGCATAGCGTGGAGCCGATGGTTCGAGCGAGGAGTGAGCGTGAGCGAGCATTTCCCCACCGACTGGTCGCCTGTGGGCCGGGAGCCGCGCGCCTATACCGACGTCCTGCGCGTCGACCACGGCATCGGGCGCAACGACCGCGGTGAGTGGGTGCTGCTGCGCCACGCCGACGTCGTCACCGTCGCCACCGATCCCGCGCGGTTCTCCAGCGACGTGTCCCGATTCCTCCAGGTGCCCAACGGGCTCGACGGGGAGCGACACCGGGCCGTGCGCGGCGTCCTCGACCGCTACTTCACCGCCGAGGCGCTGTCGCCGTTCGAGCCGGCCCTCCGCGACATCGCCCGAGACCTCTTCACGTCGGTGCCCCGCGGGGTCGGGCAGGACGCCGTCAACGGCGTCGGCGCGAGGTTCGCCGTGCGCGCTCAGAGCGCCTGGCTCGGCTGGCCGACGGACCTCGAATGGCCCCTTCTCGGCTGGATGGCCGACAACCACGACGCGACGCGTTCGGGCGACCTCGCACGCACGGCGGAGGTGGCCGACCGCTTCGACGACCTCATCCGCGGTCTCATCGTCGCCCGACGCGATGCGGGCGACGCGGCTCCCCGCGACATCACGACGAGCCTGCTCGCCGACGAGATCGACGGACGGGGCTTCACCGACGACGAACTCGTGTCGATCCTGCGCAACTGGACCGGTGGCGACCTCGGCTCGATCGCCCTGTGCGTCGGGGTGGTCCTGCACTACCTCGCCGACCACCCCGACCTGCAGCAGCACCTGCGGGAGGGGGCCTCGGCGCGGGAACTGGACGCGGTGATCGACGAGATCCTGCGCATCGACGACCCGTTCGTCTCCAACCGGCGCCGCGCCACCTGCCCGGTGACGCTGTCAGGGGTGCGGATCCCCGAGGGGGGCATGGTCAAGCTGCACTGGACCTCGGCCAACCGTGACGCCGAGGTGTTCGGCGACCCGGACGCCTTCGACCCCGCGGGGCACGCGACCGACAACATCGTCTACGGCGTCGGCCCGCACGTGTGCCCCGGACGCCCGCTCGCGACCCTCGAACTGCGGATCGCCGTCGAGGAGGCACTCGCGGCCACCACCGCGATCCGGCTCGCCGGGAACCCGTCCCCCGAGCGGGAGGTCGCCCCCGTCGGCGGGTTCCGCAGCGTCCACGTCGAGTTCCTCTGAACCCCGGACGCCGATCGGCCGGTGTGCACCGTGGCCGACCGCGGCGTCCGGTGCCGATGGTGACCTCGCGAAGGCCGCTCGCCGCCCCCGGCCAACCCTCCGTCCCAGTAGGCTCGGCGTGTCCCGACAACCCAGGCAGGCATCATGCTCCGGTTCGGCATTATCGGCACCAACTTCGTCAGTGACTGGTTCGTCGGCGCCTGCCGGCGCAGCGGGGTGGGCGAGCCGGTCGCGGTCTACTCACGCGACGCCGAGCGCGGCCGGGGGTTCGCCGACCGCCATGGGCTCTCCGACAGCGTCGGCTCGCTCGAGGCCCTGGCCGACAGGGTCGACGCGGTCTACGTGGCCAGCCCCAACCTGCTGCACCACGAGCAGTCGTCGCGGGTGATCGAGGCCGGGCGGCACGTGCTCTGCGAGAAGACCCTCGGTGCCACCGCCGCCCAGACGCGCGACATCTTCGATCGCGCCCATCGCAACGGCGTGGTGGCGATGGAGGCGATCCGGCCGCTCTACGACCCGGCCTTCGAGATCATCCGTGAGCGGCTGCCGCTGCTCGGGCCGATCCATCAGGTGCACTTCGACAAGCAGCAGTACTCGTCGCGCTATGACCGGTTCCTCGCCGGCGAGCGGCTCAACGCGTTCAACCCCGATCTCGCGAACTCGGCCGCTTCCGACATCGGCGTCTACTGCCTCGAACCCGCGCTCGACCTGTTCGGGCCGCCTCGCGGGGCCCGCGGGGCGGGGGTGCTGCTCGACAACGGGTTCGAGGGATCCGGCGTCCTCGTGCTCGACTATCCGGGCATGACCGTCACCTGTTCCTGGTCGAAGATCAGCACGAGCTCGCTGCCGAGCAGCATCCACGGCGAACTCGGCACGCTCGTGCTGGACTCGGTGTCGAGCCCTGCCCGGATCACCCTCGAACGGCGCGACGGAGTACGAGAGGTGCTGTTCGACACTCCGAGGCCCGGCGAGGCCGACAACATGGTCTACGAGGTGCGCGCGTTCGCCGCCCTCGTAGCGGGTGGAACGGGCGACCCGCGGCGCGAGGCGGTGACCGTCGGCACCCGTGAGCTCATCGACCGCTACCTCGCAGACCTTTCCCGGGCCGGGTGACAGCGCGCCGGTGAGAGAATCCGCGGTGTAGACGGGGGGTTCTCGTACCCAGGGACGGTGACCCCCGCGTCCAGACCGCGGATTCTCTCAGTTCCGGCCGTACCGGATGCCCGGGGTCACAGGCCCCGCGTGGCGTTGGCCTGGTCGATGACCGCCTGGAACCGGTCGGGGTCCATTCCCGAGAAGCCGATGGCGGCCGCGAGCGGCACATCGGCCATCATCCGGGCCATGTCGGGATCGAGGTCGCCCAGTCCGCCGCCCATGGCCGCGGCCATCTGGGCCATCAGCTGCTCGCCGAATCCCGGCACCGCCATCGCCTCCGCGATGGTGGTGTCGAGCGTGACCGGACGGACCGGCTCGTCGCCCTCGACCTCGACCGTCGCGCTGAGGCGCAGGTCACGGCTGGACGCGCCGACGGCGACCGTGTAGCTGCCACTCTCGACGACCCAACGCCGGTCGCGGACGCTCCAGTAGGCCAGCTCCTCGGTGGGGATCTGGATCGTCACCCGCGCGGAGGCGCCCGGCTCGAGAGTCACGTCGCCGAACCCCTTGAGCTCGCGCGGCACCCTCACGACCGATGACGCGGCGATCGACACGTAGGCCTGCACCACCTCGCGGCCGGCCCGGTCGCCGCTGTTGGTCACCGTGACGTCCACCGACAGCCCCCGCCCGGACGCCGTCACGGCCAGGTCGTCGTACGCGAAGGTCGTGTAAGACAGCCCGTGCCCGAACGGGTGGGCCACCTCGATCCGCGCCGCGTCGTAGCCCCGGTAGCCGACGAACAGCCCCTCCCCGTAGAGCACGCCGGTGGAATCGCCGGGGAAGTTGAGGTACGACGGGCAGTCCTCGAGCCGGTGGGGGATCGTCTCGGAGATCCGGCCCGACGGGTTGACCACGCCGAACAACACGTCGGCGATCGCTGCCCCGCCGGCCTGCCCGAGCAGCCAGCCCTCGACGACGGCCCGCACCCGGTCGGTGAACTGCAGCAGCACCGACGAACCGTTGCTGAGGACGACCACCACGTTCGGGTTCACCGCCAACACATCGTCGAGCAGCGCGAGTTGCTCGGCCGGAAGCTCGAGCGTGGTGCGGTCGTAGCCCTCCGACTCGTGGTTCTCGCCGAGTCCGAGGAACATCAGGATGAGCCCCGCGCCCCGCGCCACCTCGACGGCCTCGTCGTGAGCGCCCTCGGGCGCCGGGTTGCGGGGATCGGTGGTGAATACCGGTGCGAACGGCACGTCGTGGCCGAGGGTGCTGACGATCGAGTCGAGGGCGTTGTCGAGGCGGGTCGGGTTCACCCGTGACGAGCCGGCGCCCTGGTAGCGGGGTGTGCGGGCGAACTCACCGATGACCGCCACCGACGAGGCGTCGGCAAGGCCCGACGGGTTGAGCGGCAGCACGCCGTCGTTGCTCAGCAGCACGATCGCCTGCTCGGCGACCCGGCGGGCGAGCGCGTGGTGGGCGGCGACGTCGAAGCGTCCGTCGGCGTCCTTGACCGTTTCGTGGGCACGGCGGAGCACCGCCTCGACCCGACGGTAGGCCCGGTCGATCGTGTCCTCGGTGATGGCGCCCTCGGCGAGGGCGCGCGTGACGGCGTCCTCATGAGCCGTGTTGGCGGGCATTTCGAGGTCGAGCCCGGCGTTGAGGGCGGCGACGCGGTCGCGCACCGCGCCCCAGTCGGATACCACCAGACCCTGGAAGTTCCACTCGTCGCGGAGCACCTCGGTGAGCAGCCAGTGGTTCTGGGACGCCAGCACGCCGTTGATCCGGTTGTAGGAGCACATGACCGTCCACGGCTGCGCGCTGCGGACGACGGTGCCGAAGCCGCGCAGATAGACCTCGCGCAGCGTGCGTTCGTCGACGTTCGCACTGCGCCGCATGCGGTCCGTCTCCTGGTTGTTGGCGGCGAAGTGCTTGAGCGAGGTGCCCACGCCCCGGCTCTGGACGCCGCGCACGTAGGCCGAGGCGAGCCGGCCGGTGAGGTGGGGATCCTCGCTGAAGTACTCGAAGTTGCGTCCGCACAGAGGCGACCGCTTGATGTTCGCGCCCGGTCCGAGCAGGACGCCGACGCCCAGGGCCCTCGACTCGGTGCCGAGTGCGCGTCCGACCTCCTCGACCAGCGTCGGGTTCCACGTCGACGCGAGCCCGACCGCCGGCGGGAAGCAGGTGGCGGGCACCGATTCGTTGAGGCCGACATGATCGGTGGCCCCAGCCTGCTTGCGGACGCCGTGCGGCCCGTCGGTGAGCATCACCGCGGGCAGATCCGCCTCGGGCACCGGGGTGC
>DAIESZ010000088.1 GCA_027346035.1 Propionibacteriaceae bacterium | reverse complement strand
CCTGGGTGAGCACGTACACGGCCATCGCGAGCGGTGACCTGGCCGCGGTGTCGGACGCGGTGGAGCGGATCACCGGGGTCGCCCCCCTGAGCCTCGCGCAGTTGCTGCGAGGCTCAACCGGTCCCCGGTGAGGGTCACGGGCCGAGGTGAGACGGATCGCCTCGTCAACGGGTACTTCTGCGCCACGACGGCGCCGGTGACCCGGATCGTCTCGGGGCGGGCCGTTCATTCGGCCGCGGGCGCGGCGCGGAGCCACCCGCCAACCACGGACGCTGTCCCTCGGGAATAGCCTGATCCCCGTGCGCGTGACCACCGAATCCCTGCCGGGCCTGACCCTCACGAACCTCACCCTCGACGCGCCCCTCGACCATGCGCATCCGGACGCCGGCACGATCGAGGTGTTCGCCCGGGTCGTCACCGGCGAGGGCGGCGCCGACAAGCCGTACCTCGTGTTCCTGCAGGGTGGCCCGGGCAGCGAGGCGCCGCGTCCGACGCTCACGCCGGCGAACCCGTCGTGGCTGCCGCGCGCGCTGGCCGACTACCGGGTGGTGATGCTCGACCAGCGGGGCACCGGACGCTCCACCCCGGTGTCCTCCCGGGTGGTCACGACGGATGGCCGGGTGCAGGCCGAGGCCGCGGGGGCGTTGGCGGAGCTCGACGCGGCGGCCCAGGCCGACTACCTCACCCATCTGCGGGCCGACGAGATCGTCAACGACTGCGAGGTGGTGCGCGAGGCGCTCGGCGTGTCCCGGTGGACGGTGCTCGGCCAGTCGTTCGGCGGGTTCACCGCCCTGCACTACCTGTCGACCCACCCCGAATCGCTGGCCGGGGCGCTGATCACCGGCGGCCTCAGCGCGGTGGGGCATCCGATCGACGACGTGTACGCGACCACGTGGCGGATCATGATCGCCAAGTCGGACGCCTACTACCGCCGGTTCCCGGGCGACCGCGACCGGATGCGGGAGCTCGGCCTGCTGTGCGGGCGCGGCGCGATCGTCCTGCCCGACGGCGACCCCGTCTCACCCGAGCGGTTCCGCACGATCGGGCACCGGCTCGGCATGCAGGGCGGCATCGAGCAGCTGCACTACCTGCTCGAGCTCGACCCCACGTCGTCGGCGTTCGCCCACGACCTCGCGGCCGCGCTGCCGTTCGGCGGGCGCAACCCGATCTACTCGGTGCTGCACGAGTCGAGCTACGCCGACGGCGTCGCCACCCGCTGGTCGGCGGAGCGCACCATGCCCGATCGGGTGCGCGACGACCCCACCCTGCTCGGGGGCGAGCACCTGCACCGCGGCCTGTTCACCGAGGACGCCGAACTGCGTCCGTTCGCCGGGGCCGCCGACCTGCTCGCCGAGCACGAGTGGAACCAGTTGTACTTCCCCAACGGGCTGGCGGCGGCCGAGGTTCCCGTCGCCGCGGCGGTCTACCACGACGACGCCTACGTGCCCCTGGAGTTCTCGCTGGAGACGGCGTCCCTGATGCCCGATTGCCGCACGTGGGTCACCAGCGAGTACGAGCACAACGGCCTGCGGATGGATCCCGGCGTCCTCGACCACCTCATCGGGCTGCTGCGGGGACGCCGCTGGCTGTGACCGGTCGCTCCCGGCTGGATGGAGGTCGGCCGCTGGTGGCGGCCACCGGCTGGACGAGCCGGTGGCCGGCGGGGCGTTCCCGCTAGGCGCGACTCGACACGTCCCGTGCCAGGAACAGTTCGAGCGCGTTCTCACGGGCTAGGCGGGGCGCGCCGGCGACCGCACCGGCGACGACGACATCGGCGCCGAGGGCGGACACGGACAGCTCCGGCTCGGGCAGATCCATCCCGGTCGGGAGTTCGGCCCGGGCGATGTCGGCGATGGCGCCGACGCCGCCCGCGACGGCTCCTGACACCACGATGAGCTCGGGATCGAACATGCTGCCGAGCACGCTGAGGATCCGGGCGAGCATGCTGCCCGCCCGGGCGACCAGCGCCCGCGCATCCTCGTCGCCCGCCGCGGCGAGGTCGAGGACGAGACGGGCGTCGATCGCCTCGATCGGTGTCGCCGCGAGCCGCCCACCCGCAGCGAGGGATCCGGCCCGCACCGCCGCCCGTGCCCAGTCCTGCAGCTGCTGGCCGAGACCGGCGGCCGTCCCGACGCCGACGACGTAGTCGAAGGCGAGCATCTCACCCACGCCGCCGTGCGTGCCACGCAGCAGCTGCCCGTCGACGACGACACCCGCTCCCAGCCGGTCGCCGGCGAGCAGGGTCACGTAGTTCTCGCAGCCGCTCGCTGCGCCGATCGTCCCCTCGGCCACGGCCGCCAGCGAGGCATCGTTCTCGACGCGGACGACTGGCGCCCAGCCGGCGAAAAGGTGCACGAGGTCGGGATTCATCAGATCCCAGAAGCCGGTCCGGTGGCGGGGCGAGCGACCGTGCTTGTCGACGGGCGCCGGAACCCCGACGCAGATCGCCACCACTTCGTGTCGGCCCGACCCGGCGTCGGTGAGGGCCTGGTCGACCGCCTCGGAGATCCGCCGGCGTCTGCTGAGCTGGGAAGCGTCGTCGGGGTCGAGGCTCCAGCGCTGCACGTGGATCTTGCGTCCCGCGAGGTCGGCGACCTCGACGGCCAGGTGGCTGCGACCCGCGTCGACACCGATCGTGACCCCGGAGTCGGCCCGGAACCCGAAGCGTCGCGCGGGGCGGCCCATCCGGTATTCGCCCGCATCGCGGGCGTTCGGCAGTTCGTGCAGCAGCCCGATCCCGACGAGGCGTTCGGTCGCGCTGATCGCCGTCGATCTCGTGACGCCGACGGCGTCCATGACATCGGTCGCGGTGAACTCCCCGGCATCCCAGGCGTAGTCGAGCACGGCGTCCAGGCTGCCGGGCCTGGCGACGGTGTCGGCGGGGAATCGTTCCACAGGGGTCGGGACCTCTCTCGTCTGCTTCTGGGATTATGTCGCACGGATCTTGATCTAGCGACTAAATCTAGTTATTGTCGCTTTCACCGCGTGACAGGAAGGACAACGGTGTCTCCTCATCCACACCCGTCGGCCCGCGCCGACTCGCCGCTCACCCGCAGGGCATTCCTTGCCGGCGCCGGCGCCCTGGGCTCCGGGCTGGCCCTGGCCGCTTGCGGCGCGCCGGCCGGAACGTCGCCGACGACGATCTCGTTCTATCTCTCCAAACCGGAGGTGATCCCCTACTTCCACCACCTCATCTCGAAGTACCACTCCGAGCAGGACAAGGTCCGGGTCGTGCTGGACTCGTCGTCGAACGTGCCCGCAGACTTCGTGCGGAACCGGCCACCCGACCTCGGTTGCTGGAACTACAACTTCGCCGTCGCCGAGTTCGTGAACCATGGAGCCCTCTCCGATCTGAGCGACACACCGCAGGCCGCGTCGATCAACCCCGCGCTCTGGCCGCTCATGAAGCAGACGGCCGACTACCCGGGACGGATCAGCGCGATCCCGTACTCGGTGATGGCGGAGGGGGTGATCTACAACAAGGAGATCTTCGCCCGGCACGGCGTCGCGATACCCACCACCTGGTCGGAGCTGGTCGGCGTCTGCGAGCGGCTCACCGCGGCCGGGGTCACCCCGTTCTACAACACCTACGCCGACACGTGGACGATCGCGCAGGGCATGTTCGACTACACCATCGGCGGCATGGTCGACGTGGCCGCCCTCTTCAGCGCTCTGAAGGCCGAGGGCACCCACGTCGGCCCGACGTCGTCGACGTCGTTCTCCAAGGACCTCGCCGCGCCGATGGCGCGGATGGTCCAGCTGACGCAGTACTCCAACAAGGACGCCGCGAGCCGCCACTACGGCGACGGGAACACGGCCTTCGCGCAGGGTAAGGCGGCCATGTACCTGCAGGGCCCCTGGGCGTTGGGGCAGATCGCCCTGACCAGTCCGCATCTGAGCCTCGGCATGTTCCCGTTGCCGGTCACCGAGAACCCGTCCGACCTCAAGGTGCGGGTCAACGTCGACCTGGCCCTGTGGATTCCCGAGGCCTCCCCGCGGAAGGCCGCGGCGCGGGACTTCATGGCGTGGTTGATGCAGCCGCGCATCAACGACACGTACAACAACGACAACGACGGCTTCGGCTCGCGCAAGGACGCGCCGGCGCCGACGAATCCGGCCCTGGCCGGGCTGCGGAAGTACTACTCGGGCGGCGCCTTCTACCTCGGCCCGTCGCAGCTGATCCCGGCCTCGATTCCGGTCGCCAACTACGCGCAGGCCATCGTCCTCGGCTCCAGTCCGGCCTCCCAGCTGGCCCTCCTCGACTCGGACTGGTCCCGCTACGCGATCCGCGTCGCCTGACCCCGAACCCACCCCCAGCGAAACGAGCTCACCATGG
>DAIESZ010000081.1 GCA_027346035.1 Propionibacteriaceae bacterium | reverse complement strand
CGGGCACCCCGGAGGAATGACCAGGGCCTGCCCGGGTCCGACCTGCCAGGTGCGGTCCCTGGACTCGCAGGCGCCGTGGCCGTGGGTGCAGGCAATGACGATGGCCGTCGGCGAGCCGTGGCGACGGATGCGTCCGTGGTCGGCGGCGTGGGGGAAGTAGCCGGCGTCCGTGGTGAGCAGGATCGACGTGGGCGGGGTCTCGAGCAGCTGGGCCGTGGCCGTCCTCGGCAGCACCTGCAGACGCTGGCCCGGGAATCCGTCCCGAAGCATGCGGACACTGTAGACCGGATCGTCGGATCGTCCAGGGTCTTGCGTCGGATCCTGCATTCCGGTGCCGTCCAGGAATGGCGACGATCGGAGGGTGCATTCATCGACGACCGCAGCGGACCCCGTCAGCCGGTCCCGGGACGCGGCCATGCCGCCCATGCCGGCCGACCTCGCCGATCGGCCGGTGGCGGTGTGGTCGCAGCCGGTGGAGCTGCTGACCTACGAGCCGGCCACCCCCGACCCGTTCCCGGCCTTCCTCGACCGGCGGGTCTACCAGGGGTCGTCCGGCCGCGTGTACCCGTTGCCGTTCATCGACCGGATCGCCGCCGAGCCACGCCCCCACCGGTGGGAGGCGATCCACCTCGAGAACCGGTGGATCCGCGCGGTCATCCTCCCCGAGCTCGGGGGACGCATCCACGTGGGCTTCGACAAGACCTCCGGACACGACTTCTTCTACCGCAACGCGACGATCAAGCCCGCCCTGGTCGGCCTGGCCGGCCCCTGGATGGCCGGGGGAGTGGAGTTCAACTGGCCCCAGCACCACCGGCCCGCGACCTGGCTGCCGGTGCGGACGAGCATCGAGGAGGCCGACGACGGGTCGGTCACCGTGTGGTGCAGCGATCACGACCCGTTCAGCCGGATGAAGGGCATGCACGGGGTCCGCCTGAACCCGGACGCCGCCCGCCTGGAACTGGTCGTCCGGCTCTACAACCGCAGCGACTTCACCGAGACGTTCCTGTGGTGGGCCAACGTCGCCGCGCTTGCCACTCCCGATTACCAGTCGTTCTTCCCGCCGGACGTGACCCTCGTGGCCGACCACGCCCGCCGCGCCGTCGTCGGCTTTCCCCGGGCGGATCGTCCCTACTACGGCATCGACTACCCGGCCCGGGCGGACCTCACGTTCGAGGCCGGGGGACGCCCGTGGACCGGTGACCGGCTCGACTTCTACCGGAACATCCCGGTGCCCACGTCGTACATGTGCCTCGGCACCCGCGGCGGCTTCTTCGGGGGCTACGACCACGCGCTGGGTTCCGGGTTCGTGCATGTGTCCGACCCCGGCACGGCCGTCGGCAAGAAGCAGTGGACGTGGGGCAGTCACGACTTCGGCAGGGCGTGGGACCGGAACCTGTCCGACGACGGGTCGGCCTACGTCGAGCTGATGGCCGGCGTCTACACCGACAACCAGCCCGACTTCGCGTTCCTCCAGCCGGGGGAGACCAAGACCTTCACCCAGGCGTGGATCCCGATCAGCCGGATCGGCGTCCCGGTGCAGGCGAGCGAGGAGGCGGTGCTCAGCGTCGAGGCCGACGGCACCACCGTCCGGGTCGGCATCGTCTCGGCCCGCAGTCACCCCGACTCGACAGTCGAGATCGAGGTCCGCGGCAGCCGTCGAGTGCACTCCCTCGCCCTGGCCGCGGGCGTGCCCGCCGTGCTCGAGGACGAGATCCCCGCGGGCCTCAGCCGGGACGACGTCGTCGTGCGGGTCACCACACCGGGCGCCGAGGTGGTCGGGTGGGAGGGGCGCGGGCCCTCGGTCGAACGGGCCGCCGCCCAGGAGCCCCTCGCCCCCGCCGACGTGCCGAGCGTCAGCGAGCTCTGCCGGATCGCCACTCATCTCGAACAGAACCGGCACGCCACCCGCTCGCCCGAGCCGTACTGGCAGGAGGCCCTGCGCCGCGACCCGGGGAACCCGGAGGCGGCCACCGGCCTCGGCGTGCGCCGGCTCCGCGACGCGCAGTACGAGGACGCCGTCGACCTGCTGGAGGCCGCTTACTCACGGCTCACCCACTACAACCTCAACCCGCCGGACACCCGGACCACCTATCACCTCGGGCTGGCGCTGGCCAGGCTGGGCCGGCTCGGGGACGCCGTCGACCTGCTGAACCGCGCCGCGTGGGTCCAGCACTGGGCGGCCCCCGCCCTGTGGCAGGCGGCCCGCATCGAGTGCTCCCAGGGCCACTATCCGCGCGCCATCCGACGGCTGCGGGCGGTGCTGGACGCCCAGCCCGGCCACCTCCAGGCGCGTGCCGCCCTCGTGTGGGCGCTCCGCCGGGTCGGCCGCACCGACGAGGCGTCCCTGCTCGTCGCGGAATCGCTGCAGCTGGACGGCCTGGACGCGTGGCTGCAGGACCTGGCCGGGGAGCCGTTGGCGGCCGACGAGCAGACGCACCTCGACGTCGCCCTCGAGTACCGCGCGCTCGGCGACCACGACGCCGCCCGGCGGGTGCTGCGGGACTCGGAGCGGGCGCCGCAACCCGACGGCGCCCCGCGGGTCGGGCTGATCCGTGACCTGCTGCTCGGCCGCCCACCCGCTCCGCAGCCGTGGACCTTCCCGAACCGGCTGGACGAGCACGACCTGCTGCGGGCCGCCGAGCCGGCGGGAGCCGTCCAGGCCGCGCTCGGCTGCTGGCTCTACGCCCACGGCCGGCGCTCCGACGCGATCTCCGCCTGGTCGGCGGCCACCGACCTCGACCCCGGCGACGCGGTCTCGTGGCGCAACCTCGGGCTCGCCCTGTACAACAGCGGCCGCGACATCGAGGGTGCCGGGCGCTGCTACGACCGGGCCCGCGGGCTGCGTCCGGAGGACGCGCGGCTGCTCTACGAGGCCGACCAGTTGGCCGCGCTCGCCGGCGTCCCGGTCGCCGAGCGCCTCATCACCCTCGCCCCGGGCGGACGGCCCGCGGACCGCGACGACGTCGTCGTCGCCTGGGCCAACCTGGCCGTCACCGCCGGCGAGGCGCGCCAGGTGCTCGACGTGCTCGCCCAGCGGCGCTTCCAGCCCTGGGAGGGGGGTGAGGGTCAGGTGCTCGCGGTCTGGGACCGGGCCCACCGGCGCCGCGCCGCCGAGCACCTCCTCGCGGGCGATCCCGCGCCGGCAGTCGCCCTGCTGGAGGCCGCGCTCGCGCCCCCTCCCACGCTCGGAGAGGCGCGGCACCTGCTCGCCAACACCGCCGCGCTGCACCTGAGACTCGGCGACGCCCTCGCGACCGCCGGCCTTGACGGCGCCGAGGCCGCGTGGACCGCAGCCGCCCGCCAGCAGGGCGACTTCGTCCAGATGTCTCCCGAGGCCTTCAGCGAGGCCACCTACTACTCGCTGCAGGCCCGGAAGCGGCTGGGCGACGAGCAGTCCGCCCGCGACGGCGCCGCCACATGGGCCGAGTGGCTCGGCGAGTGGGAGAGGACCACCGCGCAACCGCCCTACTTCGCGACCTCGCTCCCGGATCTCCTCCTCTTCGATGTCAGCCCGGACGACGACAAGCGGCGCAGGGCCTCGGCCATGCGCGCGCAACTCGCCATCCTCGCCGGTGATCTCGACACCGGCCGAACCCTGCTCGCCGGCGTCCTGGCAGAACGTCCGGACCACCCCGAGGCCGCCGACCTGTTGCACGACCTAGCCCAAGGACAGCCATGACACCCACGTCCACCCGCCTCGCCATCTGCCTGTGGGACTTCACCTGGTACACGCGCACTGGTCCCGGCGAACCGTTCGAGGATCTCGACCGGGCCTGTCAGGAGACGGTCGACCGCGGATTCAACGCCATCCGGATCTGCGCGATGCCCTTCCTCCTGTTCGGGTCGGGCCTCGACACGTCGCGGCTGCGCCTGGGGCCGCTGCCCGGCGGCCACGGGCAGCGCACCCGGTGGTACGACGTCAAGCACGAGACGACCATCGACGCGCGGGAGCATCTGCTCAACCTGTTCCGGGCCTGTGAGCGGCACAACCTGTCGGTCATCGTCTCCAGCTGGGAATACCAGCAGTCCCCGTCCTTCGCCCTCGACGACAGCTGGTACCGGGCCCTCTACGCCGTGCCCCCGGAGGACCGGCTGGTGGCCCTCGCCGAGGCCGAGGCCGCGCTGCTCGACTTCCTAGGTGAGCACGACCTCGCACACCTCGTCGTCTTCTCCGAACTGCACAACGAGGTGGCCACCGGTCACCTCACCGACGGCCTACCGGGTCCTGACCTGGTCGTCCAGCTGCACGACCGCCTAGCCCGGGGCGTCGAGCGATTCCATCAGTTGCGCCCGAACGACCTGTGCGCCGCCAACTACTCGCGAGTGCCGGTCGGACAGATGCGCGGCATTCCCGACAGCTGCGACGTCCTCGTCTGCCACCCGTACATCTACGGCGTCCTCGACGAACTGATCCACGAGTTCGGCCTGCGGTCCGACAGCTTCGACCCCGACCGGATTGCGGCGTCCGGCCTCGTGCGAGCGGACGCCGGCCCCTACCCCATGCCGGGCACCGACTCCTGGCGCTTCCGCGCCACCATCATGCGGCTACCGGAGATGTGGGTGCACGACAACGTCGACGCCGTGGCCTGGGACGCCTGGCTGTACGGCCACCTGGGGTCGCACCTCGCCGCCATGTACGACCGGCTCGACCTCTGGCTCGACGCGGCCCACGACTGGGCCGTCGAGCACGACGCCCGACTGGTGTTCGCCGAGGGCTGGGTCGGCTACACGCCGCTGGAGGGCACGTTCGAGGAGGGGCCGATCGGGCGGCAGATCATCCTGCACGCGATGCGGCGCAGCGGCGAACTCGACGCCTGGGGAACCATGGTCTGCTCCAACGCCGCCCCCCACCACCCCATGTGGGCCGACCGGGACTTCATCTCGGAGGCCAACGCGGTCTACTCGACGACCGCTCCCGCCGGGTCGGAACTCGCTCCGGCCCATCTGTAACACGAAGAACCACGCCAACCTGACAAGGAGGTCAGATTATGTCACCACTCA
>DAIESZ010000058.1 GCA_027346035.1 Propionibacteriaceae bacterium | reverse complement strand
GTGCCCCTCGTCGCGCTGATCATCGGTTTCGAGGTGTTCGCCTGGGCCCGCACCCAGTATCTGTGGTTCCTCTCGGTCGGCGACCAGTCGGTGTTCACCACCCTGTGGGTCACCCGGCTGGTGCTCGCGCTGGTGTTCGGTTCGCTCGACTTCGCGTGGATCGCCGGCATGATGTACCTCGCCTACCGCCTGCGGCCCCGCTTCCGTCCCGCCGACACCTCCCCACTGCTCCTGCGTTACCGCGCGGCGATGGACCTGCGGCTGCGGCTGGCGATCGGCCTGCCGGCCGGCTTCGTGGCCCTCTGGGGCGCCGCGTCGGCCGCGGGGGAGGCGTCGACCTTCCTCGCGTGGCGTAACCAGGTGCCGTTCGGCGTCCGCGACCCCTATTTCGGATTCGACGCGTCGTTCTTCGTGTTCACCTACCCGTGGCTGCTCTACCTGGTCGACCAGCTCATCGCCATGGCGGTCATCGGCATCATCGCGGCGGGCGTGGTCCACCTCATGGTCGGCGGGTTCCAGGGCCTGACGCCGCGGCATCGGGTCGTGCAGGTGCCGGGTCCGGCGTCGGCGCACCTCAGCGCGCTGGTCGCACGGTTCAAGGTCGCCTAGGAACTATCGGCTCTGCTGAGCCGCTACGGCTACGAGCTGAGCAGCAACTCGCTGTTCACCGGCGTGTCGTACACCGACCAGCATGTGCGCTTCGGCGCCAAGCTCGTCGTGGCGCTCATCGCGTTCATCTGCGCCGGCCTGTTCGTCATCAACGCGTGGACCCGACGCTGGGCGATGGGGTGGATCTCGCTCATTCTGCTGCTGGTGAGCAGCATCATCCTGCTCGGCATCTACCCGGCGAGCGTCCAGCGGTTCAAGGTGCGCCCGAGCGAGCCGCAACTGGAGTCCCCGTTCATCGCCAACCACATCACCGCGACCCGGGCGGCCTACGGCGTCTCCGCGGTGCAGACCACGCCCAACTACGCGGCCACCCAGACGGTCAGCGCCGGGCAACTCAAGGCGGACGCCGAGGCGCTCCCGTCGATCCGGCTGATGGATCCCTCGATCATCGCCCCCACCTTCGAGGCGCTGCAGCAGAAGCAGAACTACTACACGTTCCCGTCGGTGCTCTCCGTCGACCACTACATGATCGACGGCGTCTCGACCGACGCGGTGGTCGCGGCACGCGAGATCAACGCCGCCGCCATCCCCGACAAGACGTGGAGCAACGTGCACACGGTCTACACCCACGGCTACGGGGTGGTGGCCGCCTACGGCAACAGGCGCAACGGCGACGAGCCGGCGTGGATCGAGGGCGGTCTGCCCCCCACGGGCGCGCTCGACGAGCAGCAGAGCCGCATCTACTTCGGTGAGCAGTCATCGAACTATGTGGTCGTGGGTGCCCCTCCGGGCACGGCCCCGGTGGAACTCGACACCCCGGCGCTCACCTCGACCGGGCAGCCGAGCCTGTACACCTACCAGGGCAGTGGGGGCGTGCCGATCGGCAACTGGTTCACGCGTCTGCTGTATGCCGTGCACCTCAACGACCTCAACCTGTTGCTCAGCAACCGGGTCAACGCCGACTCGCGGATCCTCACCGACCGCGAGCCCGTGCATCGGGTCGAGCAGGTGGCCCCGTGGCTCGTCCCCGACTCCAACCCGTACCCGACGGTGGTCAACGGGCGGGTCGTGTGGGTCATCGACGAGTACACGATGACCGCCGACTACCCGGACTCCCAGCAGGTCGGCTGGCAGGCGGCCACCAGCGACTCCGCGAGCAGCGCGAGGTCGGTGCTGTTCGACCGGCCCGTCAACTACGTGCGCAACTCGGTCAAGGCCACCGTCGACGCCTACGACGGGACGGTCACGCTCTACGCGTGGGACGAGTCCGACCCGATCCTCAAGACGTGGGAGAAGGCGTTCCCGGGACTCGTCAAGCCGAAGGCGTCCATTCCCGCCGATCTGCTGAGTCACCTGCGTTACCCGCAGGATCTGTTCACCGTCCAGCGCTCGATCCTCGCCCGCTACCACGCCACCGACCCGGTGCAATGGTTGCAGAAGTCCGACCTGTGGCAGGTGCCCGACGATCCGACCAAATCGGGGTCCGACGTCCAGCCGCCCTACTACTTGTCGGTGCGCTGGCCGGGTGAGAGCGAGCCGGTGTTCAGCCTCACGTCCGGGTTCACCCCGAGCGACCGGTCCAATCTCATCGCCTACCTCAGCGTGGACGCCGACGCGTCCAGTCCCGGCTACGGCACGATGCGGATCCTGAGGATGGCCGACACCGTCCAGGTGCCCGGACCCGCGCAGACCTACGGTGCGATCAATTCGAACGAGTCGGTCGCCGCCAAGCTGCGGCTGTTCCTCGGTCAGGGGTCGTCGTCGGCGATCTATGGCAACCTGCTGACCCTGCCGGTCGGTGGGGGCATGCTCTACGTGGAACCCGTCTACACCCAGACCACGGCCAGTTCGGGCAGTTACCCGGCGCTGCGGTTCGTCGTCGTGCGCTTCGGGGAGCATGTGGGCATCGGCGACACCCTGCAGCAGGCTCTCGACCAGGTGTTCCAGGGAAATTCGGGGGCCGCCACCGGCGAGGGCAGCGGAGGCGGTTCGTCCGGAACCCCGGGCGGGACCGGGACGACAGGGTCGGTCGCCGCGGCGACGAAGCTGCTCGAGGAGGCCAAGGCCGCCTACGCCGCCGCCGAGGCGGCGCTCAAGCAGGGCGACCTGGCCGGCTACGCCACACAGATCCAGATCGCCCAGCAGAAGACCGACCAGGCCATCGCCGCGCTGAACCCCTGAACGGGGTTCACACCACCAGCGGGCTCACGTCGAAGCCGGCAGCGCCCAGCGCAGGCGACAGTTCCGCCGCCGCGCCGACGACGACGATCCAGCAGTCGTCGGGACGGATCAGCTCACGCACCAGGCCGGTCGCAGCTTCGGCGGTCGTCGCGGCCACCCGGGCGAAGTGACGATTGGGGTAGTCGGGGTCCTGCGCATCGGCCGCCAGGGCACGTGCCTGCTCGGCGATGCCACCGGCGGTGTCGTAGCGCAGTGGGGCCACGCCGACGAGGTAGTTCACGGCGTCCCTCACCTCCTCGTGGGTGAGCGGCTCGGTGAGCGCGAGGATGTCCAGCGCGTGGGACAGCGCGTCCGCGGTGACCTCGGTGCGGCAGCTCCACGACGCGGTCCACTGGCCGCCGGTGCGCATCGGGGCGACCCCGAGGTGGGCCCCGTAGGTGTAGCCGAGTTCCTCGCGGAGCACGGAGTTGAGGCGGCTGAGGAAGCTGCCGCCGAGCGCGGTCGCCGCCACCTGCAGCGACGAGAGCCGAGGGTCGGACCGGTCGATCGCGCGTCCGCAGAGCCGCACCTCGGCCTGGACGGCGTCCGGCCGGTCGACGAGGTGCACCACTCGGCGTCCGTGTGCGGTGGTGGCCGGACGCCAGTCGGGGGCGGTCTGGGAGGTTGTGCCTCCCACGGGCGCCCACGAGCCGAACACGGCCTCGATGCGTGCGACGACGTCGACGGGCAGGTCACCCGCGACGACCAGGGTGGCGCGCTCGGGACGCCAGTGCACGTCGTGGAAGGCATGCAGATCGGACGCGGTGATCCCGGCGATGGAGTCCTCGGTGCCGCCGACGGCCCGGCTGAATCGGCTGTCGTCGACGAACTGGACACTGCGTCGGGCCATCGTCGCGCTGCCCGGTGCGGACGCCCGGGTGTGGGCGATCTCGCTGCGCCGCAGCGCGACGTGGCGGGCGACGTCAGTCGGCGCGTAGGCGGGTTCGAGGACGATCTCGGCGAACAAGGGCAGGGCGTCGGCGAGCCGGGTCGACGGGACGTCGAGGCTGCACACCGTCGCGGTGTGCCACACGTGGGCGGAGTAGGCGGCCCCGCGTCGCTCGAGTTCGTCGGTGATCGACGCCCCGGGGTGTCGTAGGGTGCCCTCGTCCGCCACGCGGGCACACAGGAGGCCCACCCCCTCGCGGTCGCGCGGTTCCGCCGAGAGTGGCAGGTCGATGACGAGGTCGGCGGCGATGACGTGCTGCCCGGGCAGATGGAACACCCACAGGGTGAGGCCGTTGGCGAGCGTGGTGACCTTCGGCTGGGGATAGTGCCACACCTGCGGTTCGGGCACGGCCGGACGCGTGATCACGGTCATCGGGTTTCCTCGCTGAGATAGTGCAGTCGGGTGCGTGCGGGCGGCGCGAGGTGGTCACGGGCCGCGGCGGTGACGCCCACGGCGGTGATCGCCTGGACGACGCCCAGGTGCCGGTTCAGCCGGCCGGGGTCGTCGAACAGGGAGGCGGCCTCGTTGATCCGGTCGGCGCGGTCGTCGACGCTGGCCAGGTCGGTGAGCCACTCCCTCTCGAACTGCGCGCCGACGCGTTCGAGTTCGCCGTCGTCGGGTCCCTCGGCGATGAGTCGGTCGATCTCCTCGCAGATGACCTCCTCGACGCGGGCGGGATCGGCGCCGGGGGCCACGGCAGCCGACACGAAGGACAGCGAACTGCCCCGGGCCAGGGCCAGCGAGGACGCCGACACCGACTCGGCGATCTCGTCCCGGCGGACCAGCCGCTGGTGCAGCCGCGACGCCTGGCCCGTGCCGAGGATCGCGAGCGTCTGGTCGACGACATCGGCGGCCGTCGTGGTGATGTCGGGCGTGAGCCAGCCGAGGGCGACGACGCTGCGCGGCACGTCGCGGGTGACCAGCATCGAGGGAACGTCTCTGTGGACGGGAGCCGGCTCGACCGGGGGGCGTACCGGCGGGGGAGTGCTGGGCAGGTGGCCGAAGAACCGGGCGACCCGATCGATGGCCTCGCCGGTTTCGACGGCGCCGCTGATGACCAGAACGGCGTTGGCCGGCTGGTACCACCGGGTGTGGAACTCCCGCACCCAGTCCAGGGGAGCCGCCATGAGGTCGGGCATCGCCCCGATCGTCGGATGTGCGTAGGGGTGACCCGCCGGGAAGTTGTGCGCGAGCAGCAACTCCAGCAAGTCCCCGTAAGGGGTGTTGTCGTAGCGTTGGCGCTTCTCCTCGAGCACGACGTCGCGCTGGTTGTCGAGGTTGGCCTGGGTGACGGCGAGCGAGGCCATCCGCTCGGCCTCCAGCCACAGCGCGAGGTCGAGCGCGTGGGGGGGCACGGTCTCGTAGTAGTTGGTGCGGTCGAACGAGGTGGTGGCGTTGGCGGAGCCGCCGACCGCTTGGACCGCCGCGAGATGCTCCCCGCTTGCGACCTGCGCGGAGCCTTGGAACATGAGGTGCTCGAAGAGATGGGCGAACCCCGTGCGTCCGGCCGCCTCGTCACGGGAGCCCACCTGGTACCAGATGTTCACGGCGACCGCCGGCGAGACCGGGTCGGGGTTCACCACCACGCGCAGTCCATTGTCGAGCCGGTGCTCGACGAGGTCGTAGTGAGGTGCGTTGGCGGGCATCACCCTTGTGTACCACGTGCCGGACGTCGCGGGCCGCGCACGTCGGCGGCGTCCTGCCGGTGTTCGCCGACGGCCGACGCGCCTGCGCCGATTTGGCCGGTGTCCGGGCCCGCTGGTAGAGTCTGGTTCACCGACGCGGGGTGGAGCAGCTCGGTAGCTCGCCGGGCTCATAACCCGGAGGTCACAGGTTCAAATCCTGTCCCCGCTACAACCTCTGAAGGGCCCTTGACTAGGTGAACAACCGGTCGAGGGCCCTTTGCCTTGCTGGGGGATCCCATCTCGGTGCGCCGGTTGCGGGGGCCCACTGAACGTCGGCGAGGCTGTGCGGAGCGGCTACGACTCGTTGTTGTTCCAACCGCGTCCCGGCTCGACCAGCCGCGACGGACGGGTCGGCCGGCTGCTTTCCCGCTCTCGCCGGCCCGGCCTCGGCAATCCTTCAGGTCCACCTGTCATGATG
>DAIESZ010000038.1 GCA_027346035.1 Propionibacteriaceae bacterium | reverse complement strand
GTCGTGGAGGACGAGGATGTCGTTGCCCTCGACGCCGGTCTCGGTCGTCGTCACCCGCACGTCGCCGGCCCCGGCGAGGCCGGAGTGGACGAGCAGCAGGTTCGCCGGCCCGGCGAGTTCGGTGAGATAGATGCTCGTGTCAGCCTGCGCCGCGATGTCGCAGGTGGCGGTGACGGCGCGCTGGGCGGCGGTCGCCTTGAACCAGTCGAGCGTGAAGGTGCTGGCGCAGCCGGAGCCTGCGGCGGAGTCGAGCTTGAGGTCGCCGGTGAAGACACCGGACGCCGCGGTGGTGAACGTCCCGATGCCGCCGCCGACGGCGAGCAGGTCGATGGTGTTGCCGACGACGTTCACCGTCGTGCCGCCCGCGCCGGCGTTGTGACCGTCGAGGATCGAGCCGTCGGTGGTCGTCAGGGTGATGTCGGCGCAGGTCGTGAGGGTCGAGCGGACACAGGTGCTGATCGTGCCGACGTGCAGGTCACCGGGTCGCGCGTAGTTGCCCGCAGGCGTGCTCGGGGTTTCGGTGAGGCGGATGACCCCCGCCGCCGTCGCGTTGACGACACCGAAGCGGTCGTACGACGAGTCGATCTCGACGAAGTTGGTGTCGGTGCCGATACTGCCCGGTCCGTCGGTGCCGGCGGTCATGGTGATGTTGACGCCGACGACGTTGGCGCTCGGCGAGCCGGTGATCGGCGGCGCCCCTGACCCGACCGGTGCGTCGACGATGGAGGCCGGCGAGGTGAGCGTCACGTCGTCGTCCGTGGAGCGCACCAGCCCGAGCCGCATGTCGATGCTCCCGACCGGGACGACCACGTCGACGAAGGTGACGAAGCCGGCCACCACCGGGCTGACGGCCTGGTCGACGACGACCCGCGTGGCGATGCTGTCGGACGCCGTCTCGGTGAGGGTGATGAAACCGTTGGTGTCGACGTTGAGGTTGCCGGACTGGTGCACCGACACCAGGCCGATGACGTTGATCCGGGTGGCAGTGGCGGAGTCGTCGGCCGCGGCGACGGTGATGCTGCCGTTCGGCGTGCCCGAGCCCGAGTCGAGGGTGGTGAAGGTGTAGGTGCTCGCGATGGGGTGATCGTCGGAGCTGCCCACTCCCGGGATGAACTGGCACGCGGATGGCGAGGCGGCGCAGGTGGGGTTGTCCGGCCAGTAGAACGTGTAGAAATTGCCGCTTGGGTCCGTCCCGTTGATGGCACTGACGGCCACCCCTGGCAGCGGCGCTGGCGCGGTGCTGTAGCGGCTTGCCTGCAGCCGGACGTCAAGGTTGTTGCCCGCGAGGAGGCTGCCGATCGTGACGACGTACGGCGTCTGCGGAGTGCCGGTCGTGGCCGGGTCGGTGACGGACGGGTCGCGCACCCAGGTCCGCAGATCGAGATAAGCATTGTTGCCCGCTGTCGCGGTGAAAGTCACAGAGTGGCCGGGGTAAGCGATCAGATCCACGTTCACGCGTGCGGTCGACGAGCCGAGGGACGCCGTCTGGGAATCGAGGTGCACGACGTTGGAGACGATCAACTGAGTGTGGGCGTCGACCGAGGAGACGGTTGCGCCTCGCGCGGTGCCCGACAGGATGTCGCCCAGGAGGGCACGGACATCGGTCTCGCCGATGGGGTTCGTGATGGTGCCGTTGAGGTGGAGCGTCGACTCGCCGGTGTTGTCGATGACGACCAGGCTGGGGTTGACGTCCTGGACGAGGTCGAACTTCACCGTGACTGCGGTGTTCCCCGTGGTCAGAGTGACATGCGGCTGGCTGGTCTCGTCGATGACGTCGACGTTCTGCACGACGATGTCGAGGTTGGAGTTGTTGAGGATCGCGACCGTGCGGAAGTTCTGGTGGAAGGTGAACGTGCCCCAGTAGTGATTGCTGCCACTCGGGCAGATGGCATTGGGGTCGACGCAGGTCCCCCCGCTGATCGCGCCACCGGCCGAAGCCATCCAAATGTCGCCCTTGTTCGAGTTGACGATGTCGCCCACGGTGATGGTGCTCGTGTACCCCGTTCCGACGTCCGGCGTTGCTACACCGTTCACCGTCACGTTCACTGCCTTAACGACGTGTCCGGAGGAGTCGATCAGCAGGTACGGGTCGGGCCCCGAGTTGACGACGACATCGGAGTACCAGCTGACCAACCGGTTCTGGGTGTCCCCGATCGCGTTGCCCTTGTCGGTCAGCGAACCGGCGTTCTCGCCCTGCACGTACAGGGCCAGGTTCTCGGCGTTCGGGTTGTCGATCAACACGAGCGGTGTCGCCGGACCGGAAGCGTTGCGCGTCAGGTAGGTGAAGCCGGAGGTCTGTGTGATCAGGCGCGGGCCGGCGTGCACGACGACGCCGTGGTGCGCGTAGACGAGCGAGTCGAACACGTAGGTGTCGCTGCCGCTGTGGTGGGACGGGCCGATGCAGTAGCAGGCGGAGTGCTCGTCGACGTTGGTGTTCCAGTCCCCCTGGTGTGCCCGGACATCGACGCCGTAGTGGCCGGTGATCGACCCGAGGCTGTTGGCCAGCCCGTCGAGCAGCACGACGTCGCGGGAGGTTACGCTGCGGACCGGCTTGGTGTCGGTGCCGCCGAACAGGGCCCCCATGACGGCGTGCGTGTAGAGGTTGGTGGTGCCGCCGGAGGTCGCGTCGAAGCGGACCGTGTCGCCGGAGACGTTGGCGTTCGCGCCGAACGCGGACGCGGTCGTGTCGGTGACCGTGGTGTCGGCCGAGGCGGTGTACGCGCCCACCAGGCCGCCGCCCGAGGAGTTCGAGTGGTCCATCGAGGTGTGGTTGCTGCTGGCGAGCACGGCCACGTTGCCACCGGAGGCGATGGACGCCCCGCTGCCGTCGACCTGGGTCGACGTGCTGTCGCCGGAGATGCCCGAGCCCGCGGGACCGACCAGACCGCCGACGAGCGCGGTGCTCGTCGAGTTGATCGTCACCGACGCGTTGGCCACGCCTACGGCGATGACGCCGCCCGACCCGTTCGTCACCCAGGCCGTCGTGTCGGTGACGACGTTCGACGACACCGTGACATCGCCGCCGGCCACGACCGTGCCCGCGAGGTAGGCGGTGGACACCGGTGTGCTGTAGGCGTCGGCGGTCGGGACGTTGACCGAGACCGCACCGCCGCCACCGCCGGCCGCGGACGCCTCGGAGTTGCCGTCGCCCGGCGGCGGCGTGAGGTCGCGGAGCGACGAGGGCTGAGCGTTGGGGTCGGTGGGATCGGCCGGGGCCTGGAGCATGTAGTTGCCGGCGGACACGCTGCCGAGGTCGATGCTCAGCGCGTCGACGGGCGGGGTGCTGGACGGAGAGGCGGCGAGGTGCATCCCGGAGGCCCACAGGGTCTGGGTCCCGAAGATCACCTGCTCGGTGAACGTCGTGCCGCGCGTGCTGGTGTAGGTCTCGTTCGCCGACACGGTGATCGGCGACCCCGCGACCGCGTTCCCGAACGCGTCGTAGGACAGGATCGGCGCGAGCGAGAGGCTGCTGGACGACACGGCCGTGGCCACGTACGTCTCGCCGCTCACCAGCCCGGAGAGGGGCGCGGGGACGAGCTCCTGGGTGCCTCCGGAGGGGGCGGAGATGGCGATCGCGACGGGGTTGTCGGTGCCCGTGCAGGTCGAATTGCCGCAGGAGTACGTGTAGGTGTGCGTCGTCGCCTGGTAGCGGGTGGCGGCCAGCTGGATGCGGTACTGGTCGACAGCGATGACGTAGTAGTAGTGGCCGCTCACCAGGCCGCCGACGGTCGACCCCTGGCCCAGGTACTGGACGCGCTCGCCCGCGGTGAACGGGTTGGGCCCGAAGGTGACCCCATTGACGTTGCCGTTGCTGTCGTGGCTCACGCTGAGCACCGGAGCGACCATGATCGTGTTCGCGTTGGTGTCGGTCGGGAACGAATACGTGCTGGAGTCGTACCCGCCCACGTCGACGGAGTCCGCATCGAAGCTCACCGGCGCGGGCGCCAGGTAGTTGACCCGCTCTCCAGGGGCGAAGGAGTTGCCGACGGTGATCGTCGTGCCCGACGCAGCGGTGGGGGCGAAGCTCACGGCGGCGGCCTGGGCGGCGGCGAGGGTCGAGTAGAGCTGGATCCGGTAGTCGTCGACGACCCGGACGTAGGCGATGCCGCCGGCGGCGAGGCCGCCGAATCCGTAGCTGCCCGACAGGACGACCTGGTCGCCGGTGTGGAAGTTGTGCGGCTGGGCGAACCGGATCATGTCGCGCGTGGGATCGACGCCCGAGGTGCCCGTCAGGTCGGAGGAGTCGATCGATCCGGTCGCGAAGGTGTCACCGAAGGCGAGGTGGTCGGCGTCGACGGCGATGACCGTGTAGACGCGCAGGTTGGTGAGGCCGCCGATGCTCGTGCCGGTGTACAGCACCGTGTCGCCGGTCTGCAGGCCATGCGACTGGAAGTAGACGGAGTTCGCGGTGAGGTCCGTCGGGCTGTTGCTGAGGTCGACGTTCGCCTGGTAGGCCGTCGATCCGTCGGGCTGCAGCACGGGGTGGGTGCCCGTCGCCGAGTAGAAGTCGGGCAGCGGGCCGCCACTGGCGTCGCTGAGGGCCTTGGCGCTGATGCTCACCGCGCCGTCGGTCGCGGCGTCCACGCCCTTGGCCAGGTATGCGGTGACCGTGGGAGCGGTGGTGACCGTGGCGTACGCCACACCGACCTGGACGCCGCCGCCCCCGTAGCTCTTGGCCGTCGCATTGCTCTCGGCCCGGTGCGAGAGCGCGGAGACCGTGAGGTCGCCGGTGAGGCGGATCGTCTGCGCGGTGCCCGCGACGCCGATGTAGGCCGACACCGTCGGGGTCACCGAGCTCTGGGCGTAGCTGCCGCCGCCGGCGATGACGCCGCCCGCACCGAGGATCGACTCCGACGTGGCCGTGGCGGTGTCCTCGGCCCGCACGGACAGGGAGCCCACGCGTGCCGCGTCGCTTCCGATCGTGACACCGGCGCCGACGTCGGCTGTGGTCGTCCCCCGGATCTGGGAGTAGCTGTTGAGCACGGCGACGCCGATCGCGCCGCCGGCGCCGCCGTGGTTGCTCACGCTGACCGACTCGGTGTGCGTGGCGTGCACGCTCACGGCGGCTCCCGGCGCGGTGACCTGGGCCCCGGAGGTGATGGCCGCGGTGACGGCACCGCCGGTGCCGTTATCGGTGACGGGGAGCGAGGTGAAGCCGCAGTCGCCGGTCGCGATCGAGTTCGGTCCCCCGACGGTGGCGCAGGCGCTCGCACCCGCGCCGGCGGCGAGGCCGATGGCGACGACGAGCACCGTGCTGGACGCCGAATCGTTGCCGGTGGCGGTCACCGCGAGCGAGGAACCGGCGGCGAACGTGCCGGAGAACAGGGCGCTCGCGCCGCCGCGGTCCTCGGCCCGGGCGAGCATGGCGCCGATCGCCACACCGCCGCCCGACCCGCCGCGCGAACCGGCGGTGGCGGAGTCAGTGGCCGTCGCCGACACGGTCGCACCGCCGCTGCCGACCCGCACGACCGCGTCCGCCCCGACGCTCGCCGAGACCGTGGCGCTGCTGCCGACCAGGGCCTGCGAGCGGACGCCGGTCCCGGCGCCGAGCCCGATCGACACGGCCAGCGCGGTCGCCGTCGCGGTGTTCGCACCGATCGCCTCGACGCTCAGGCTGGACGCGCCGGTGACCGGCATGACCGCGTCGAAGCTGGCAGAGACGGACGCCTCGATCTGCGCGTCGGGGAGCATCGCGGTGATGGCCACGCCACCGCCGCCGCCGCCGTTGGCCGAGGCGGTCGCCGTGTTGGTTCCGTTCGCGGTCACCGAGACGCCGTCGGCACCGACGGTCACACTGCCCTGTCCGACCGCCGCGGTGACGTCCGCAGTGCTGGCGATGAGGGCGATCGCGTTCGCGCCTGCGCCGGCGAGGAGGCCGACCGCGACCGGCGTGGCCGTGGCGGTCGCCGTGTTGACGCCGACGGCCTTGACGGTCAGTCCGGCCGCGGAGCTGACGGTGCCGTCGAACTCGGCGCGCGTCTCCCCGGCCACGGTTGCGGTGGGCACGGCGGCGGACCCGCCGACCGTCCCTCCGCTGACGACGACGGCGTCTGTGCTGGCGGTGTTGGCCGACAAGGAGTCGAAGGTGACGTCGCCGCTCGACGACACCGAGGCGGTGGAGCCGCCGGTGGCCCCGGTCGTCGCGCCGGCGGAGACGGACGCCGTCTCGTCGACGACTCCCAGCCCGAGGCCCAACGAGCCGCTGACGACGACGCTGTCGGCCTCGGCGGAGTCGATGCTCGTGGCGGAGACGCAGACGCCGGTGTGCGCGACACCGTTGGTGGTGCAGGAGCCCGCTCCGGCAGTGGCCGTGCCGTCGAGGAAGGCGTGCACCGAGCCGGCGACGTCGGCATTGGCGACCATGATGTTGGCGTTGCCCGCGAGGCCCACGCCGCCCGCGATGGCCTTCGCGTATGCCTTGTTGTTGTCCGGTCCGTCGGTCGACGCGCTGATGCTCAGGGATCCGGTGGTGGTGATGGTCCCGGTGGACCCGATCCCGGCGGTGATGTCCGCGCTCGCCTGTACCTGCGCGTCCGCGTAGGCGCCGCTCCCGCCGGCCACCGAGACGGCCGCCACGGCGACCCAGGCGTAGGCGCTGTTCTCGGCGTCCGCGGAGATCGTCGCCGACGAGGCACCGGTGATCGCGCCGTTCACCGTGGCCGAGGTGGCGCCGGAGATGTAGGCCGACGGGAGCATGACCGCCAGCGCCCCGAGACCCGCCGTACCGCCGGGCGCGGAGGCCGTGGCCTTGTTCGTGGCGGACGCCGTCACCGATGCGGTGCCGGTGGTGGCCAGGGAGCCGGCCCGCACGAGCGCGACGGTGCTGCGGCCGTTGCGCGCCTGGGCGAGGCTGAAGATGACCCCGCCGAAGCCGCCCACGCCGACTCCAAGGGTGTTGGCCGTGACGTCCCCGTGGTTGCCGATCGCCGACACGGTCACCCCGCCGCTGCCGACGCTGCCGGTGGCGGCGGAGGAGGCGCGGGTGACGCCGCTGAACTGCGCCACCGCCACCGAGCCGGCGATGCCCGCCGCGAGCCCGGCCTGGACGGCGTACGAGTTCGCCTCGACCGGGGTGGTGTCGGTGGCCGACACCTTGAGCCCCGACACCGAGGTGGTCTGCCCGCCGAAGGTCACGCACGTCGGCGCCGCGCTGGTGCCGCACGTGGCGTTCGGCGCGGAGACGGGGTCGGCGCCGACGGTCGCGGTCGTGTCGCCGCTGACGATGGCCACGGCAACCGCGGCACCCGCCGCTGCCCCGCCGATGCCGCCACCGATGGCCAGGGCGGTGACCGAGCGGTTCGCGGTTGCGCCGACCGACACGCCGCCACCGGCCCCGAGGACGGATGCGCCGCCGTCGATGTGCGCGGCCTGGCTGCTCGAGTCGTTGATGACGACGACCTGGGCCCCGATGGACACCGCGCCGACGCCTCCGCCGAAGGCGATGCCGTTGACGGTCTCGGTGCTGGTGGCGCTGACGGCGACGTCGGAGGTGCTGCCGGAGCCGGCGGTGATGGAGCCGAACCTGCCGATGCCGGCGTTGACCGGCACGCCCACGTTGAGCACGAGGACGGAGGCGCCGAGGGCGCCCAGGCCGCCGGCGACCGTGCCGGTCACGCCGGTGACCTTCAGGTCGTCCCACGCGGTCACGTGCACCTGGGCACCCGAGGTGACCGTGCCGCCGATGTAGGCGGAGATCCCGTCGGGCACGGTCGTCGAGGCGAGGGCGCCGGCGACGTTGCTCGTCGTGCCGGTGGTGACGCTCGTCATCGCGGAGGACTTGCCGCCGGCCAGGTAGCCGTTGAGCTTGACCGAACTCGCCGAGACCCGCTCCCAGTCGGTCGTGTCCGTGGCCGGGCTGAGGTTCGCGGAGTTGTCGACCCGGGCGAGGTAGTAGTCGGTCCGGGAGACGGTGACGCTGACCGTGCCGGTGGTCGCGGGCAGTGCGGCGCCGAAGGTCATCGTCGTCGCGGTCAGCGCGATGATCGAGGCCTGCACGTCGCCCCACGGCCCGGACACCGTCACGGTGTCGCCGCTCTGGAAGCCGTCGGTGACGAAGGTGCAGGAGCTGCAGGTGAGGGTGACGCCGTCGGTCGAGAGGGTCGCCGATCCGGTGGTGGTGAGGGTGTATTGCACCTGGTCGTTCTTCACGTACGAGGTGCCGCCGACCCAGGTGCCGCGGTCGTTGGTCTGCGTGGAGTCGATCGAGTTGTTGACTCCGGTACTGGTGCCCGAGGTGGTGCTGTCGGCATGGCCGGCGTTGTCGGCGCCGCCGGTGGTGAGCGCGTCGGTGGTGCGGAGGCTCCAGTTCGTCGTGTCGGTGCTCGGCGGCGTCGACGAGGGGCCGACGGCGTTGATCGCCGCATAGGTCTTGCCGCCGTAGCTGACGACGTCGCCCTTGCCGTACTTCGTGGCCGAACTCCAGGCCGGCGGGGTGGTGCCGGTGTCGGAGTAGGTGGCGGTGGGGGCGGTGCCGACCGTCCACACCGACACGGACGCCGCGATGCCCACCGCTCCCCCGCCGACGCTGGCGGCGACGGTGACGAGGTGGTGGCGTCCCATGGCGAGCACCTCGACGGCCCCGGTGGCACTCACCGAGGACTTGTCGCCCAGGTAGGCCTGCACGGTCGTGTCGGCCACGCCGATGTCGACGGCGCCGGTGGCTCCCACGACGCCGCCCGCGAAGCCCACGGCGATGGTCAGGGCGCGCAGGTCGTCGGCGGCGGCGACCGTCACCGCTCCCCCGGTGGTGACGGTGCTGCCCGAGTCGACGAAGGCCTTGGTGACGGAGGTGACGAGGTGGACGCCGACCGACCCGGAGATGCCCGCGATGCCGCCGCCGATGCTCGCCGTGAGCCCGAAGAGGTGCTCGCTGGAGGTCGACTGGACTGCCACCCCGTGGAAGCCGGTGGGGGCGGTGAATCCGCTGTCGCTCTCGGTGCCGTCGTACACGCCGTCGGCCAGTGCCGACCCGTTGACGTTCGCGGTGATGCTGCTGGAGGTGCCGATGCGTGCCTCGGTGTCCTTGTGCACGATCGTCACGTCGACGCCGATGCCGATGCCCGCGTAGAAGCCGCCGCCGAGGGTGGCCGTGACCCCGGTGAGTTCGGTCGCGTCGCTCGCGCTGACCAGCACGTTGTTGCCCGCGGTGATCGAGACGCCCGTGCCGGTGCTCGTGTCGGTGCCCGCCGCCAGGTCGGCATCGGAGCGGGTGCCAGCCCGGGTGGTGGTGGTGAGCAGGGTGACGTTCGCGACACCGGAGATGCCGGCGTCCGCGCCGCCGCCGACGCTGGCCGCGACGCTGATCACGCTGTCGTCGGTGCGGGCCGCGATGATCGTGTCACCGGTGGAGGTGAGGGAGGCGAAGTTGCCGATCGTCGCCTCGGTGTCGAGGGTGACGACGCGCACCGCGGCACCGGCGCCGGCGCCGACCGACCCGGCCACGGCGATGGTGGCGGCGATGCCCAGCTGGTGGAAGGTCTCACCGGCCGTGACGCGCAGGTCGCCGTGGGAGTCGAGGGTGGCGGAGTCGCCGATGTGGGCGATGGTCGTGGTGGTGAGCACCGCGATCGACCCGGAGAGGTTGACCGCCGCGCTGCCGCTGAAGCCGGCGCTCACACCCACGGTGGCCAGCAGGTCGGAACTGGTGGCGGTGACGGCGATGCCGTGGAAGCCGGTGATGGTGTCGAGGGAGGCCGTGGCCGGGTTGAGCGACGCTCCGGAGGCGGAGGGCTGCTGGCCCTGGAGCACGATGCTGTGGGAGGTGCCGGTGGCCTTCGACCCGTCGAGGGTGAGGGCGGTCACGGTGCCGCTCTGGCCGCCGCAGTCGGCCGAGGCGCCGGTGGCGGCGCACTTCGTCGCGGCGAGTTCGATCGTGGGGCCGTGGGTCCCGTTGATCAGGTCAGTGGGGGTGACGACGATGACGTAGTAGACGTGTCCGTCGAGCAGACCGCCGATCGGGGTGCCGCCGCCGGAGCTGTACACGACGGGGTCGCCGGTGGCGAGTCCGGAGATGTCGTAGGGCAGCGTGATGGTGTTGCCGGAGACGTCCCAGGTGGGGTTGAAGCGGGGGCTGCGATCCTGCGCGACGCTGGCCTGGTCGGCCGGCACGAGGCGCTGGTTCTCACCCATGAGGCCCGAGGAGGGCAGCGAGAGTGCGAGGACCGGGTTGGAGGTGCTCGGTGGGCCGCGGTTGGCGAGCAGTTGGACGTAGTCCTGGCCGGCGGTGAGGAAGTGGATGTAATAGACGTCGCCCTGGCCGCTCGCCGAGCCGCCGTTGAGACCGACGATGTCGGCTCCGCCGCCGTTGTCGTAGATCACCCGCTGGCCCTCGGTGTAGAAGGCCGAGGCGCCGGGGATGTAGATGGAGTTGGGGTTGCCGAGGTACGCGACGGCCCGGCGCGGGTCGAAGCGCAGGTCGGGCGTGGTGGTGGTGTGGCCGCCGGCGTTGGTGCTGGCGCCGCTGCCCACCGTGCAGTTGGCGGTGACCGTCGACCCGGCGCCGACGGTGGCGCTCACGGTCTTGGTGACGACGGGGACCGCCACGGCGGCACCGGCGGCGACACTGCCGGACGCCGACACGTTGCCGGCGACGACGTCGAGGGTGAGGGAGTCGTTGGCGTTGACGACCACGCTGCCGCCCGCGGTGACGACGTTGTCGGCGCCCAGCGAGGCCACGGCGGTGAACTTGTAGACCGAGACGGCCGCGTTGACGCTGATCGCGACCTCGCCGGAGAACGCGGCGCCGGCGGAGATCGAGGTGATGGTCTCGGTGTTGTCGGCGACCACCGTCACGTTGCGGGCGGCGTTGATCGTCACGGTGCTGCCGGTCGTGGCCGAGGTGGTCTTGGTGAGCACCTCGACGTCGGCGCCCGCCCCGATTCCGGCGTCGCCGCCGGCGGCGATGCCTCCGGCGATGGCGAGCAGGCTGGTGTGGTCGGTGGCGCTGATCACGACGTCCTGGAGGCTCGAGGCACCCGAGTTGGTGGCGTTGACGGTGGACTGGTCGCCGATCGAGGCGGTGGTGGTGTCGGTGTAGACGTCGACGACGGCCGAACCCGCGACGCCCGCGTCGCCGCCCGCCGCACCGCTCACCGCGACGAGCTGCAGGTCGGCGGCCTGGGCCGCGGACACGATGACGCCGGTGACCGTGCCGCCGGTGAGGGCGAGGCCGCCGATGGTCGCGTTCGAGCCGACGGTCGCCTCGACCGGGCTGGTGCGGATGAGGACGACGGCCGCGATGCCGACCCCGGCGGAGCTGCCGAAGGCCGCGGCGCCGGAGTAGAGACCGGTCTTCACGGTGCTGCCGTCGGCGGCGATGTTGTCGCTGGCACTCACGGTGAGGTTGCCGCGCGCGAGCACGGTGGTCGGGGCGCCGCTGCTGCTGGCGATGCCCGCGTACGTGCCCGGGTCGCCGCTGCCCTGGTTGATGACGACGACGATGATCGATCCGGCGACGCCGGCCTCGCTGCTCGCTCCGCCGGACGCCGCCACGTTGAGAAGGGGCTCGCGGGACATCGCGCTCACGGTGACGTCTCCGCCGGCCTTGGCCAGCACGCCGGAGCCGAGGGTGGCGCGCACGTCGCGGTTGACGACCGCGACGATGAGGGCCACGCCGACACCGGCGTCCCCTGTGGACAGGCCGAGCGACCCGCTGATGTTGAGTTCGGTGACGACGTCCTCGGCGTGCACGGTGAGGCTCTGGGTGAGCGAGGGGGCCGCGGTCTGGTCGATCCTGGCGCCGTCGCCGATCGCCGCGTGAGTCGTCCGGTTCCACACGTTGACGATGAAGGAGCCCGCGACTGCGCCGTCGCCGGACGCCGCCGCGCCCGAGGCCGCGATGTTGCTGAACACGATCGAGGGGTGCGACCAGCCGATCTTGTTGAGCACCGTGTCGACCGGCCCCTGGAGTTCGGGCCCGAGGTTGGTGGCGAGGTTGAGCGGATCGAGCGACGCGACGGCGGTGACGGACATGGCGCCGGTGGCGTCCAGGAACGTGCGGCTGGTCGCACTCGAGGCGACGGTGGCCGTGGTGGTGACGTCGGGGAACACGTTGACCGCGAT
>DAIESZ010000035.1 GCA_027346035.1 Propionibacteriaceae bacterium | reverse complement strand
GAATCAGCGAGCACGGCGTCGTAGTCGACGAAGAAATCGCTGGCCGCTGGGTCGAGGTAGATGAACCGGGCCACGTTGGCCCGACGCGTGGAGGTGGCCCCGGCCACCGGAGACGTGAGGACCGGTGAGTACAGAGCACGGGAGAGGGCGTTCATCGCGAGCAGGTCGTGGCGTCCGTTGCGCACCCACGCCGGGGCGTCGACCATCGCGTCGAGCATGTACTGGATCACCGGCCGCACCCCTTCGGACGCCGCACGGCGGACGCGTCTCCGACTCGGCCCCGACGTGCGGGCCAGGGCGAACAAGTGGTCACGCTCGGCCTCGTCGAGCTGCAGGGCCGTGGCCAGCGCGTCCAGGACGCCGTCGCTCGCACCCGACAGGTTGCCGCGCTCCATCCGGACGTAGTAGTCGACCGACACCCCGGCAAGCATGGCCACCTCCTCCCGGCGGAGGCCGGCCACCCTCCGACTGCCGCCGTAGTGGGCCAGCCCGGCGCGCTCGGGGCTCAGTCGCGCCCGGCGACTGGTCAGAAAGTCCCGCACCTGGGCGCGGTGGTCAGCGATGCCCATGGCCCCACGGTAGGCGTTCCTCGGCAGGCGGCGACAGGTACTCGCGTTACCAGGCCCGCCCGCGGCCCGCGAAGTTGCGCTTCTGTTGACGCCGACATCACCTGAGAGGGGTCGAGTGTCACGAGAGGTACAACTTCGCGGGCGGGAGACAGAGGCCCCCGCGAAGTTCGGCGGAAATGTGCTCGTGCTGACAATGACCCCGCCTGAGGGGGGTCGAGTGTCAGGAGCGGCGCAACTTCGCGGGGACGCGAGGATCGGACGCCGGACCGTATCGCCGGCCCCGCGTCCACATACTGACACGTGTCAGTGGATCCCTTGCTCCAGCGCCGGTAGCCCCGGTACTTTCACGTGTCAGTGGAGGGAGGTGGCCGTGACCGGTTCACGCAGCACGAGCGCCGACGTCGCTCGCCGGGCGGGGGTATCCCGCGCCACGGTGAGTTACGTCCTCAATGGACGAACGGACCAGTCGATCCCCGCCAACACCAGGGACAAGGTCCTGGCGGCGGCCCGCGACCTGGGGTATGTGCCCCACGCGGCGTCTCGGGCGCTCAGACGCGGCACCTCGAATCTGGTGTTGCTCATCAACTCCGGAGTGCCCTGGAGCACCAACGTCACCGACGTCGAGGACGAGCTGACGGCCCTGGTGGCCGCCTCCGGCCGGTCGCTCGTCGTGTGGCGGCGTCCCGGGGCCGACGCGCTGCAGGGCACGCTGGCCAACCTCGAGCCGTGCGTTGCCATCAGCATGGACGCCCTGACGTCCGGGGAGAACAGGCTGTTGGCCACGGTCGGCGTCCCGCTCGTGGCGGCCGATCTCGCCGCGCCCGGCACGGGGCTACCCGCAGATCTGCAGATCGAGCACCTCGCACGGCAGGGTCACCGCCGCATCGGCTACCTCACCACGGACGAACCGTCGCTGCAGCGCTTCGCCACCCCGCGCACCGACGGGATCCTGGCGGCGTGCGTCAGGCGAGGGCTGCCCGAACCCCGGATCGCCGGCGTCCCCGGCGGCCTGGCCGTGGACGTGGCGGCCGTCGCCGGGCAGCTCACCAGGTGGCTGAACGGCCGCGACCCCGTGACGGCCGTCGCCTGCTTCAACGACCTGCACGCCGCAGCGTGCCTCGCCGCGGCGTCCGACCTCCGGATCGGGGTCCCCACCGACCTGTCCGTGATCGGCCTCGACGACGACATCTTCGCCCCGCTCACCAGACCGGCCCTGACGACCGTCCGGCTCGGCCCCCAGCACTTCGCCCGGCACCTGTGGTCGCTCGCGCGGCACCACCTCGGCGAAGCCCCTGGCCCCGCAGCGTTCACTCCGACCGCCCACATCGTCGAACGCGCAAGCGTCACCTCCCCGTCCCCTTTCCCGTCCCCGAAGAGGTAGCCATGCAGGACACCGTTCCCGACCTCGACCGGTTCACGCACGACGACGCCTGGCGCGTCGGAGTCGACCTCGTCGAGCAGGCCCACGCGCAGAACCTCCCGATCACCGTGTCCATCCGTCTCGGCGAACAGTTGGTGTTCCATGCCGCGATGCCCGGCACCAGCGCCGACAACGACGGCTGGGTCGAGCGCAAGTCCCACATCGTGCAGCGGTTCGGGCAGGCGTCCCACGACGTCGGGCAGCGGTTCGCGCCGGACGGCGACGCCCTGCGCTTCCTCGCCGCCTTCGGACTGTCACCCGAGCGGTACTTCCCGGCCGGTGGTGCCGTGCCGATCATGGTGCACGGGACGATGGTCGGCGTCCTGGCCGTCTCGGGGCTGGAATCGTCCGAGGACCACGACCTGGCGGTCGCCGCCCTCAACCACCTGTCGGGCGAGGACGCTCAGCGATGACCACCGGCAACCGGACCGCACCGGCACGCACCGTCACGACCTCCCCCCGGACCGGACGCGTGGGAGTCGGTCTCGTCGGGGCCGGCATGATCAGCGACGCCTATCTCACGAACCTCACGCGGTTCCCCGACGTCGAGGTGCTCATCGTCGGGGACCTCCAGCCCGAGCGGGCACGCGCCCGAGCCGAGGAGCACGGCGTCCCGTCGTGGGGAACACCCGACGACGTGCTCGCCCACCCCGACGTGGAACTGGTGGTCAACCTCACCATTCCGGCGGCCCACGTCGCAGTGTCACTGGCGGCGGTCGCGGCCGGGAGGCACGTGTGGTCGGAGAAACCGATCGGCATCGATCGCGCGAGTGCCGGTCACCTGATCCAGGCCGCAACCGACGCCGGCGTGCTCCTCGGAGTGGCCCCCGACACGCTGCTGGGCCCGGGCTTCCAAGCCGCCCGTCGGGCGATTGCCCGCGGTGACATCGGCACCCCGCTGGCGGCGCAGACCGTCTTCGAATATCCGGGCCCGGACATGTTCCACCCCAACCCGGAGTTCCTGTTCGCCGCCGGGGCCGGGCCGCTGTTCGACACGGGGCCCTACTACTTCGCGGCCCTCGTGCACCTGTTCGGTCCGATGACGACCGTGGCCGCCGTGGCGTCCACCGCCCGGAGGACGCGCACGGTGCAGGTGGGCGACCTCGCCGGCACGAGCTTCCCGGTCATCGCGCCCACGCATGTGTGCGCCATCGCCACCTTCGAGGCCGGCCAGGTCGCCCAGAGCGTACTCAGCTTCGACTCGCCGCTGGCCCGCATCGGCTACGTGGAGGTCACCGGCACCGAGGGGACGCTGCTGGTGCCCGATCCGAACTACTTCGGTGGCACGGTGAAGCTCACGCGTCCGGTCACCATGGAGGACATCGCCGGCGAGCCCGAGTGGATCATCCTGCCGGTTCCCGAGGTCACCTTCGAACGGGGCGCAGGCGTGCTCGACCTGGCCCGCTGCATCCGCTCGGGTGCGCGGCCCATCGCCTCGGCCGAGCTGGGCTTCCACGTCCTCGACGCGATGGTGGCGATGGAGGAATCGATCGCCACCCGACGCACGGTCGAGCTGATGAGCACAACCCCGCTGGCGCCCCTGCTGCCGGCAGGGTGGGACCCGCTCGAACGAACCCTGGGAGACGGCTCCTGAGTGGCTGCGTCGCTCAGTTCCGGCGGCGCAGCATCGCCCACAGTCCGGCAACGGCCAGCAGATAGACCACGCCGACGACCACGTGCACCCACTTGAGGCCGGCGCCCGCGAGCCCGATCTGGACGATGCACAGGATCGGCAGGCTCAGGGTGTGGAAGAACACCCCCTTGGCTCCGGAGGTCCGGGTCCAGCGCCAGGCGAACCAGGTCGCGATCAGCGCGGTGATGAGCGACAGGTAGCCGAAGCCGCCGTGGATCGCCTGCATCGTGGCGTTGTCGTTGATCAGGACAACGATCGCGAACACCAGCTGGACGAGGATCAGTCCCAGCAGCACGGTGGCCGAGGCCTTGAGCCGGGCGAGGTCGCTGGACGTGGTCGGGGCGGGTTCGGTGGTGGCACTCATAGGTGTCAGGGTAGCCAGACCACACGGCCGGGCGCGCCACCCGAAGCCGACCCGTTACTCTGTGAGCGTCGACCTCCGCCTGAGCCGAAAGGCACCGAGATGAACGACACACACACCAGGCCTCTCAAGAACATCGTCGTGTTCTCGGGGTCCGGACACCCGGTGCTCG
>DAIESZ010000029.1 GCA_027346035.1 Propionibacteriaceae bacterium | reverse complement strand
TCACCCGGCGTTCCTGCGGCCCGCAGGCACCGCCTGGACGCCGGTCACCACCGCGGAGTTCGATCGACGGGTCGACGCCGCCGCCGTGGAACTCGTGCGCCGCGGCGTCGACGTCGGGGACCGGGTGCTCGTCATGGGGGCCACCAGCTACGAGTGGGCGATCGCGGACTTCGCCATCTGGCGCTGCGGAGCGGTCACCGTTCCCGTCTATCCCACCGCCTCCCCCGTTCAGGTCGCGACGATCCTCAGGCAGACCGGCGCAGCGGTCGGGGTCGTCGACGATGATCGCCGCGCCAGACTGGCGATGGCCGGGGTCAGCGAGCTGGGGTTCGCAGACCTCGACGCACCCGATCCCGGCCCCGACGATGTGGGCGACCTGTCACGCCGGTCGCAGGGACTGGCCGGCGCCGACCTCGCGAGCATCGTGTTCACGAGCGGCAGCACCGGTGAGCCGCGCGGGGTCGAGATCACCCACTCGAACCTCGTCTCGCAGGCCTGGAACGTCGAGGCCGCCTACCCGGGACTCATCCATGACCGCGCCACCACCGTGATCCTTCTGCCGCTGGCCCATATCCTCGCGCGCGGACTGCAGGTCGCCGCGGTCTCTGCGGGCATGACCGTCGCCCACGTCGCCGATCCCGCGCGGGCCGTGGCCTCACTCGCCGAGGTGCGCCCCAGCTTTCTGGTGGTCGCTCCGCGCGTGCTCGAGAAGATCCTGGAACGGGTCCGGTCGACCGCCGCCGACAAGCACCTGAGCCGTGCGTTCTCGGCGGCGGAGGCGGTCGCCGTCCGACGGGGACGGATGCTCGAGGCCGCCGACGCCGGGAGGCGGGAGCCGTGGACAGTCTCCGACCGGTTGCAGTTCGCGGCGTCCGACAGGGCGTTCTTCGACCGTGTCCGGCGCTTGTTCGGAGGACGGCTCGAGTGCCTGCTCTCGGGGTCGGCGCCACTCGCACCCGAGACCGCGCTGTTCTTCCGCGGCATCGGGATCCCGGTGGTCGAGGGCTATGGGCTCACCGAAACCACCGCTCCGGCCACCGGCAACCTCCCCGGGGCGATCCGTTCGGGCAGCGTCGGCGTGCCCATGCCGGGAACGACGATCCGGATCGCCGCCGACGGCGAGGTGCAGGTGCGAGGCCCGGGCGTGTGTCGCGGCTACCTCGGGGAGCCCCCGGGGAGCGGCTTCACCGCCGACGGGTTCCTGCGCACCGGCGACCTCGGTCGTCTCGACGACGGTCATCTCTGGCTCACCGGGCGGGCGAAGGACGTCGTGGTCACCTCCACCGGCAAGAACATCGCCCCGGCCGGATGGGAGCGCCTCGTCGAGCGCGACGGTGCGGTCGAGCACGCGGTGGTCGTCGGCGACCGGCGTCCCTACGCGGCGGCGTTGCTGTTCGTGTCGGACACCCTCCCGGGCTGCGCCGATGCCTGGACCGAGGCCGTCGTCGACGATCCCGCGCGGCTCGCCGCCCTGCAGAGGGTCGTGGACGCCGCCAACGCCACCGTCTCCCGGGCCGAGCAGGTCAAGCGGTGGCTCGCGCTGAGGGTGCCGTTGACCGAAGGCGCCGGACACCTCACCCCCACGGGCAAGGTGCGACGCGCGCACGTGCTGAGCCAGGCGAACGACCTCATCGAGCGGCTCTACTCCGCGCCCAAGCCACTCTGACCAGGTGGTCACGCGACACCGGGCGCGGCAATTCCGGGAACCGCCCGCGGACATCTCCCGAAGCCGATGGCCGTGCGGGGACGACTCACCCCGATGGGCTTCCACGGCGACGCGCAGGTCGGCAGCAGAGCGGCCGGCGTGACGGCCGGCAGTCGGCTCAGCCGGCCAGCCGGTCCGCGAGCCACGCCGCCTGGTGCTGCCACTGGTAGGCCCCGCCGCCCTCGTGCTCGTTGAACGCGTACTCGACGATGTCCGCCGCCGCGGGTCCGTAGCCCCAGTGGTTGCGGGCCGCGTAGACCGTCGAGGGCGGGCAGATGGGATCGATGAGCCCGACGGAGAACAGGGCGGGGGCCGTCGCCCGCTTGGCGAAGTTGACCCCGTCGAAGTAGGAGAGGGTGGTGAAGGTCTGGCGCACGAGGTCGCGGTGCACCGAGAGGTACTTGACGATCTCGCCGTAGGGCATCGCGTCGGTGAGACCGACCGCCCGCTCGAAGTGGCAGAGGAACGGAACCTCGGGCAGCGCGCCGACCAGCCCCTCGACGAGACCGGCGACCGCGATCGTGATACCGCCACCCTGGCTGCCACCGGTGACCGACACCCGCGTGGGGTCGACGCCCGGCATCCGGCGCACGGCCTCGACCAGCAGCACGGCGTCGGTGAACACCCGCCGGTAGTAGTAGTCGGCGGGATCGGTGATGCCCTTGGTCATGAACCCCGGAACGGCGGGAGCCGAACCGTGCGGATCGGGGGTGGAACCACCCGAACCCCAGGCGCTGCCCTGACCGCGGGTGTCCATGATCACGTGCACGTATCCGGCGCTCGACCAGGTGAGCCGCTCGTGCGGCAGCCCGCGTCCACCCCCGTAGCCGAGGTACTCGACCACGGCCGGCAGCGGGCCCGGGACGCCGGCGGGCCGCAGCACCCAGCCGCGCACCCGGTCACCCCCGAACCCGGAGAACTCGAGGTCGTCGACCTCGACCATCGTCAACGCCGTGTCGGCCCTGGTGAGAGTCGGCGGCTGAACCAACGCCCTCGATTCCTCGAGGGTGCTGGACCAGAAGGCGTCGAAGTCGGCGGGTTCGGCGACGTCGGGACGGTAACTGCGCAGGACATCGGGCTCGAAGTCGAAACGGGGCATGGGACTTCCTTGTCGGGGAGCGGGCCTCTGGATTAGTTCGATCCCACCCTAATCGCACCCGCGATGCGACGGCGGATCAGTTCATCCCGGGCCGCGACGCAACCCCATCGCGACATTCACCGCGACGATGCCCACCCAGCAGATGATCATCGCGAGCAGCGACCCGGTGCCGAGCGTGATCGCGGTGAGCGGGATGCCCATGACGACGCTGACGATCGCGACGGCGACCCGGCCTCCGGGAGGGACGGCGGTGCCGGACGCCGGCTGCGGTGACGGGGCCGGCTGCAGCTGCTGTCTGGGCTGCCCACGGGCCACGAGCGCCGCCTCCACCTTGTCCACGAACGAATCGACGAGGGCCGGTTCATAGTCGGGCCCCAGTTCCTTGCGGGCCGCCAGGGCGGCCTCGAAATCCTCGCGCGGGAGCGGTGACGTGCTCATGAGAAGATCGAAACACACCGGCGGCCCACCGACGTGTGTCCGCGTCGCCCCAAGCCGTCCTCGCCTGCGGGTACCCACACCCGGCAATCCGTCGATCGGAGCACACCCATGAACCAGCCGATCCGTGTCAGCGAGGAGGTGTCCGAGGCCGTCGGCGCCGGACGCCCGGTGCTGGCCCTGGAATCCACGATCTTCACCCATGGACTCCCGCGTCCCCGCAACGTCGAGGTCGCCGCACGGGGTGAGCAGGTCGCGCGCGAGCTCGGCGTCGTCCCGGCGACGATCGGCGTCGTCGACGGTGTCGGGGTCGTCGGCCTGTCGGGAGACGAGATCGCGCGGCTGGCGAACGACGAGGACGTGACGAAGGCCTCG
>DAIESZ010000026.1 GCA_027346035.1 Propionibacteriaceae bacterium | reverse complement strand
CGACCCCACTCCCTCCGACCCCACTCCCTCGACCCCACTCCGACTGGGGCACCCGCCCACTCCGGCCGGCGCACCCGCCCCATCTGGTTGGATGCCGCCAACCCGGAAGCGCTCGGAGTCGCCGCTCCCTCGGCGATCCCCCCTCACCACCACCGCCCGCGGTGGCGGGAATCCCGCCCCGTCAGCGTCGCTGGTCGACGAGCCCGGCGGGGAGGGTCAGCTCGAACACCGCTCCCGTGCCCGGCCCGTCGCTGTGCGCGGTGAGGGTGCCGCCGTGGGCCGCCGCGATGCCGCGGGCGATGGTGAGTCCGATGCCACTGCCCCGGGAGTCGCGGGTACGGGCGGCGTCTCCGCGGTAGAAGCGCTCGAACACGTGGGGTAACTGCTCGGCCGCGATGCCCTCGCCGGTGTCGGCCACCCGGATCCGCACGGTGTCGCCCTCGTCGTGCGCCTCGAGCGTCACCGTTCCGCCGGTCGGGGTGTGCCGGAGCGCATTGGCGAGCAGGTTGCCGAGCACCTGCTCGAGGCGTTCGCGGTCAGCCTCCAGCCGCGGGCGGGCCGGTCGGCGTCCGGCGCTTCGCACTGGCTCGACAACGAGCCGTACTCCCTTGTCGGCGAAGGCTGGGCCGATCGAGGCCGCGACGGCGTCGAGCAGGTCGGTGAGGTCGACGGGCGCGCGGTGCAACCCGATGCGGCGCTCCTCGGCGCGCGACACCATCGCCATGTCGTCGGCCAGCCGCGACAGTCGGGCGGTGCTGCCCCGCAGCACCTGGGACGTGTCGGCGTCCCACACCGCGACACCGTCGTCGAGCGCGTCGAGGTAGGCGGTGGTGGTGGCCAGTGGGGTGCGCAGTTCGTGGGCGAGGTCGGCCAGCAACCGGCGCCGGGTGACCTCGGTGGTCTGCAGCCGCTGGGCGGCGTCGTTGAGCGACGCCGCGAGCACGTCGAACTCCGGCCCGGCGTCGAGGGTCGGGATGCGCACGTCGTAGTCACCGTGCGACAGGCGACCGGCGGCGTCCGCGAGCACGGTGAGAGGTGCGGTGAGGCGATGGGTGACATACCAGGTGACCGCGACCGCCGAGGTCGCGGCGATGATCAGCGCCGCCAGCAGGGTCAGGGTCGTGGCGCTCGCGTAGGCACGCTCGATGTGCACGAGTTCGGCCGAGGTGACGGCCTGACCCGATTCGAGCAGGTGCTTGTGGAACAGCGGGGGCCCGACGATCTGTGCCACGAGCGCCGCGGTGAGGATCCCCGCCACCAGCACCAGGGCCTGGGCGATCATCAGCCGGGTCGCCAACGACCAGGACCGGCGTCCTCTCAGCCACGACCTCACGGTCGGGCCATCCGGTATCCCACGCCCCGCACGGTGTCGATGTAGCGGGGCTCGGCGGGATCGTCGCCGATCTTGGCCCGCAGGTGGGCGACGTGCACATCGACGACGTGCTCGTCGCCGATCCACCCGGGGTCCCACACCTCGTCGAGGATCCTGCGCCGGCTGAACGCCACTTTCGGCGAGGCGGCCAGCAGGGCGAGAATGTCGAACTCCGTGCGGGTGAGGTCGACGGGTTCCCCGGCCCGGGTCACCCGGCGTCCGTCGAGGTCGACGACGAGGTCACCGAACTCGCGCGGCTCCTCCCCGGAATCCTCGACCGCGCCCACCGGACGCCGCGGACGCCGAAGCACCGCCTGGACCCGGGCCACGAGTTCCCGAGGGCTGAACGGCTTCGTGATGTAGTCATCGGCCCCGACGGACAGGCCGACGATCCGGTCGATCTCGTCGCTGCGGGCGGTGACCATCAGCACGTAGCAGTCGGTGAACGTGCGCAGCTGCCGGCACACCTCGACCCCATCCAGCCCCGGCAGCCCGAGGTCGAGCAGGACCACGTCGGGGTCGAGCTCTCGCGCCTGATTGAGCGCCTCGGTGCCGGTGAACGCGATCTCCGCCCGGTATCCCGCGTGGGTCATGTAGGTCGCCACCATGCGGGCCAGGTCGGGTTCATCCTCGACGACCAGCACCGTGCCCGCCCACGTGGCCGGCGCGGAGCTGTGATTGTCCATGCACCCATCTTCGCGACTCCGTCCCGCGCGCACGGCTCCCGCACATCCGCGGCGCGGATCTTGACCAGGTCTTAACCCTTCGCACCGGCTTGCGGACATCAGCACGCCATAGCGTCGTCACCGTGATGGGATGGGGCTCTGCGGGCGTGGGCTGGGCGATGGGCGTGGTCGCGCTGCTCGGCGTCGTGGGGTTCTGGGTGGCCGTGGTGCTGATCGTCCGCGCACTGTTCTCCTCCACACCCGGCGAGCACCGTCCGCTCGACCCCCTCACCCTGCTGGAACACCGGTACGTCAGGGGTGAGATCGACCGTGACGAGTTCATCCGGATGCGGCGGGATCTCCTGAACGATCGACGACCCGAATGAGGAAAAGATGGCATCACCGTCCGGCCGCGCGAAGCTCGAGGCGATGCGCCGGGCAGAGGCCCGCCGGGCCCGTAGCCAACGGGCGGTGCTCACCGGCACCGGCGCCGTGGCGGTTCTGCTCATCGCTGCGGTCGTCGTCTGGGCGATCACCAGGGGACGTGCCGCGTCGGGCGCGATGACTGGGCTCGTCACCTACCAGGACCTGTCGCGGAACCACGTCGAGGGGCCGGTCACGTATGCCCAGACTCCGCCGGTCGGCGGGGAGCACTCGCCGGTGTGGCTCAACTGCGGCATCTACGACCAGCCGGTGCCCAACGAGAACGCCGTGCACTCCCTCGAACACGGGGCCGTCTGGGTCACGTACCGGCCGGACCTCCCGGCCGACCAGGTGGCGGTGCTCCGGGAGGACGTGCGCAACCAGCCCCACGGTCTGCTCAGCCCCTACCCAGGCCTGCCGACGCCCGTGGTGGCGACCGTGTGGGGC
>DAIESZ010000006.1 GCA_027346035.1 Propionibacteriaceae bacterium | reverse complement strand
CGAGTTGCAGTTCGTGAAGCAGCCGAAGGCCTCACGGTCCACTGGAAGGAACGTCTCGGCCGGAACGATGCCGATGACACGGTCTTCTGGCAGCAGACGTTATCGTCGGGCGCTCCTGAACCTGAATCCGCCGAGCCTGTTGGGGTGTCAGAATGGCGAATGCTCCTGTGACAAGCGAGGATAGGACTTACCACAGCTCTATTCCACGGCTTGACAGGAGCACTCGTAGTGAAAGTGTGCCACAGCTTTGAGCCCGCGTTCGATGACCCGACTCTGGTGTCGTTCGGTGGGCTGCCCGCGGTGATGGCCTTGGCCGAACAAGCCGGCCTGCACCACCTGGTCGGCGAGCACGTGAGCGTGCCCGGGACGGCGGGGTCGAACGCCGCGATCAAGGTGTCCGGGCTGGTGGCGGGGATGGTCGTCGGCGCGGACTCGATCTCGGATCTGGATGTGCTGCGGCATGGCGGGATGGGCAGGGTGTTCGACGGGCTCCGCGCCCCGACGACGCTGGGCACGCATCTACGAGGTTACCGGTTCGGGCATGTCCGGCAGGTGGATGCGGTCGCTTCCCGGCTGCTGGCCAACCTCGCCCGGTTGTCGCCGATCCTGCACGGTGCGGACCAGCTCGTCTACGTGGATGTGGATGACACGATCCGTGAGACCCACGGCTACCGCAAGCAGGGCGTCGCCTACGGCTACTCCGGGGTGAAAGGACTGAACGCCCAGGTCGCCACGATCTCCACCCTGACGTCGGCGCCGGTGATCGCCGGGACCCGGCTGCGGAAGGGCAACGTGGCCTCCGCGCACGGGTCGGCCCGGCTGATCACCGACACCCTCGCCACTCTCCGCCGGGCCACCACCCCGGGGGTGGTTGTCGTGCGCGCCGACAGCGCGTACTTCACTCACCAGGTGATCTCGGCGATCAGCCGTGGTGGGGCGGTGTTCTCGGTCACCGCCCGGATGAACCCGGCTGTGACCAAGGCGATCGCCACCATCGAGGAGCAGGCGTGGACGCCGATCCGTTACCCGCAGGCCATCTTCGACGAGGACCAGCAGTGCTGGATCTCCGACGCCGAGGTCGCCGAAGTCCCGTTCACCGCGTTCACCTCCCGCCGGAAGGGCGATCACGTGACCGCCCGGCTGATCGTGCGCCGGGTGAAGCGCCTCAACCCCCAGGCGAAGGTCCAGGGCGAGTTGCTGCCCGGATTCCGTTACCACGCGGTGTTCACTGATTCGACCTTTGGCCTGGTCGAGGCCGAGTCCGCGCATCGGGACCACGCGATCATCGAGTCGGTGTTCGCGGACCTGAAACACGGGCCGCTGGCCCACGCCCCGTCCGGCCTGTTCACCGCGAACGCCGCCTGGCTGGCGCTGGCCGGGATCGCGTTCAACCTGACCCGGGCTGCCGCACGCCTCACCGGCACAACCCTCGGCAAGGCCCGTACCGCGACCGTGCGTCGCACCATCATCGCCGTGGCCGCCCGGGTCGCGAACCGGGCCCGGCACTGGATCCTGCACCTGCCCCGCGACTGGCCTTGGCAGCAGCAACTCGCCGCCCTCTACGACACGACCATGCCCCAGCTCTCGGCCGCCGGACCCTGACCGGGCATCCCCACTGTCGGCACACGAGCGAGGAACCCCAGTGGAAAAGCCGGGCAGACCGGCGGATCTCCCACGCCCACCCACGAAATCACCCGGCGGGCCCACAGGAAATCGCGGGAATCCGGCTCACGAATAAGGGTCGGCGGATCCAGGCTGATTCGGCCGCCATGCTCCGGCTCGAGGCGGGGCGCAATCCCCACGACCGCGCGCTGATCGCGCTCGTCGGCGAGTTGTCCACCTGCAGCGATGTGTTCCGTCAGCGCTGGGGATCCAACGATGTGAAGTTCCATCGCAGCGGAACCAAGAGGATCCGCCATCCCGCGATCGGACGCATCGATCTCAGCTACGAATCCATGCCCCTGCAGTCGGAGCCCGATCTGCAGCTGAACGTGTACACGGCCACGCCGGGCACCAGGGACGCCGACGCGCTGAAGCTCCTCGCGTCGTGGGCGGCCACCCGGGACCTTCCTGCGCCTGCGCCGCAACGTCGGCAGTAGGTATCACCCCACCCGGCTCGCATCGGCCCGAGCGTGAGCTTCGTTCTCGGACGGGCGCGGTCGAGGGTGGACGCCGTCGTGCACGGCGCGACGGCCACCCTCACGAGTCCTTGCCGGCCGGTGGTGCGATGGCGTTGAGTGCGGCGAGCCCGTTGAGCGTGCGGGGATACCCGATGTAGGGCACCAGCTGGCTCAGCGTGTCGAGCAGCACCGCTCGGTCGTTGCCGACCCGGAGGTTCCCGGCCACGTGACTGCGCACCTGTGGGTCGCATCCACCCTGGGCGACGAGCAGGACGAACGTGAGCAGTTCCCGCGTCTCGAATTCGAGTCCGCCGCGCGTGTAGTGGTCGCCGAAGCAGTTCGCGGTGAGCCAGCGCTGGATGTGCTGCTCGTCGGCCGGTGCGTTCGCATGCATGTCGGTGAGCCGCTGCTCGCCGACGATCCGCTCCTGCGCCACCCAGCCGGCGTCGAACCTGGTCTCGCGGGTCGTGGTCGTCTGACGGGGCAGGGGGAGTTCCACCCCACGCTCGGTGAGCACGTCGTTGGTGATGACGAGGAAGTCGAAGACCCGCCCGACGCCCAGGTAGGCGACGGCGTGGTAGACGATCTCCTTCGCCTCGGTCGGTGTGAGCCCGTGGGCCAGAGCGGCACCCAGGATCACCTCGTATTCGCCGTGACCCTGACAGCCGATCAGCGCCGCGAGTTGCACCATCAGCCGCAGGCGTGGGGCGAGGTTTCCGTGGGAGACGACCTCGTCGAAGGCGAAGTTGTCGAAGTACTCGACGAGGTCGGGATCGGTGCGCGACCACGTCGAGACCTGGTCTCCGAACAACTCGTCGTGGTTGCGACGGGCTACGTCACTGATGGCCATGCGCGAACTCCTGGTGTCGGTGATCTCGGAGGGGGCGGGGTCCACCCGGCCACCGCCCCCAGTGGCCGCGGATCGGGTCAGGGACGGACGAGCGACTTGATCGCCCGGCGTTCATCCATGGCAGCGTAGGCTTCGCCGATCTCCGACAGCGGCAGATCGAGGTCGAACACCAGGCCCGGGTTGATCGTCCGGTCGAGCACCAACTCGAGCAGGTGCGGCAGGTACGACCGGACGTGCGCCGGGCCGCCCTTCACGCCGACGTTGCGCCAGAACAGGTCGTTGATCGGCAGGTCCCCGTGGGGGACGCCCACCAGGCCGATGTCGCCGCCGGGGCGAATCGCCCCGACCGCCTGCAGCCGGGCCGACTCGGTGCCGACGCACTCGAGGACGCAGTCGGCGCCGATCCCGTTAGTCAGCGCCTTGACCGCCTCGGCGCCGGCCTCGTCCCGTTCGGTGACGATGTGCGTGGCGCCGAACTCGCGGGCCACCCGCCGGCGGTTGTCGTGTCGGCTCATCGCGATGACCGTCTCGGCGCCCAGTTGGACCGAGGCCAGCACCGCGCACAGGCCGACCGCGCCATCACCCACCACGGCGACGCTCCTGCCCGGGCCGACGTTCGCACTCACCGCGGCGTGCCAACCGGTGCACATGACGTCGGACAGGGTGAGAATGCTCGGGATGAGATCCTCATCGGGCGTCCCCGGGGTGGCGAGCAGCGTCCCATCGGCCCAGGGGATCCGGATCCGATCGGCCTGGGCGCCGTCGTAGTGCGCCCCGTGCAGACAGTTGGCCTGGGCGCCCTTGCGGCACACCGGGCAGGTGTTGTCGGACGGATTGAACCCGCCGACGACGAAGTCCCCGGGCTTGACGGTGGTCACCGCGTCGCCGACCTCCTCGACGACTCCGCAGAACTCGTGGCCGATCGGCGTCGGCTTCGGCACCGGGGCGATTCCCCGGTAGCGCCACAGATCCGACCCGCAGACGCAGGCGGCGACCGTGCGCACGATCGCGTCGCTGGGTTCCAGGATGGTGGGATCGGGACGCTCCTCGTAGCGGACGTCCCCGGGTGCGTGAATGACGGCTCCGAACATGGTCTCCACTGCATCACACCTGCGCCGCGGCAGGGAGGCACTGCCGGTACCACCTATCGTCCCGTCCCGTCCCGTCCCGTCCCGTCCCGTCCCGTCCCGTCGCTGCCGCGGCCCACCCGCCCGGGGGTTTCGTCGGACCGCTCTCCGGGTGGGGTCGGCTGCCGCTCTGGGAAGTGTCGGCGTCCGGTGGCAGGCTCGATTCATGACAGCCCGCACGCCGCACCCCCCACGTCCAGCCCGGCACGTCTGCACCATCGTGCCGCCCTACCTGCTCGACGTCCTGGCGCGGTCGACCGACGAGCGGCTGGCCGCTCCGGCTCGGGACACCCTGCGTCACGACCACGAGATGCGCACCCGGAGGATGCTCGCGAGCGCCGTCCCGCAGGGTCCGGGCGACGGCTACCGGAGCGTCCACCGCGACATCTATGACGCGCACCAGGCCACCTCGCTCCCCGGAACGCTCGTCCGCGGCGAGGGGGACCCGGCGACGCCCGACGCGGCGGTCAACGAGGCCTACGACGGTCTCGGCGCCACGTGGGACCTCTATGACCAGGTCTACGGTCGCAACTCCGTCGACGGGCGCGGACTCGGGCTGATCGGCAGCGTGCACTACTCACGCCGCTACGACAACGCCTTCTGGAACGGCGAGCAGATGGTGTTCGGTGATGGCGACGGCACGCTGTTCCGGCGGTTCACGTCGAGCGTCGACGTCATCGGCCACGAGCTCACCCACGGGGTCACCCAGAGCACCGCCAACCTCACCTACGCGGGCCAGCCAGGGGCGCTCAACGAGTCGATCTCCGATGTATTCGGATCGCTGGTCAAGCAGCGCTTGCTCGGCCAGACCGCCGACCAGGCCGACTGGCTGATCGGGGCCGACCTGCTCGAGCCCGGTGTGCAGGGGCGCGCCCTGCGCGACATGCTCCACCCCGGCACCGCGTACGAGGACCCCCGGCTCGGGCGTGACCCGCAGCCGGCCGACATGGCTCACTACGTGCAGACCACCAGTGACAACGGGGGCGTGCACATCAACTCCGGTATTGCGAACCGGGCGTTCGCCCTGGCGGCCACCACCATCGGCGGCGACGCGTGGCTCGGCGCCGGCCAGGTCTGGTACGACGTGCTCACCGGCCCGCGGATCACATCGTCATGCGATTTCGCCACCTTCGCCCGGCTGAGCGTCGACGCCGCCGACGCGCGGTTCGGAGCCGGCAGCCGCGAGAGCGACGCCGTCCGCCACGCATGGGGCACGGTCGGCGTCCTCGGGTCCGGTTCCGGCGCGGGGGCCGCGTCCGCCGCTGTCGCGCCGGGCGGTGCCGCCGCCGACGTCCCGGGTGACGCCCAGGTGCAGGTCACGCGCACGGGAGGGTTCGCCGGCGCGTCCCGCGCGGCGACGGTTCGACTCGACGAGCTTCCCCACGCGGACGCCGTCGCCTGGCGGTCGTTGCTCGGCTCCGGCGCGCTGCGGCAGGCGTCGGAGAGCGGCCCCTTCGACAGCCCGGTGCGGGACGGGTTCTGCTACACCGTGCGCTGCGAGGGGCACGGTGTCGACGCGACGCTCGACGAGGGGGTACTGCCCGACGTCGTGCGCGATCTGCTCGACCGTACGGTTCGGCGTGACGGCTGAACCTGGGGTCATATACCCTGGGGGGTATGAGGTCCCCCCTTCCCGTCCCCGCCGCCACGACAGGCCCGCGCATCCTCGCCCGGCTCGGCGTGCTTGTGGCCGTCGTCGTCGCGGTGGCCCTCCCGGCCACTCTCGGCGGATGCTCCGGTCCGTCTTCGGTGAGCGTCACCCAGGGGCCGACCGCGACGGCGGCCCCGCAGGTCGGGGCGGCGGTCTCGGCCTCCGACTTCGCCGCGGCCCTGAAGCGTCCGGGCACCGTGGTGCTCGACGTCCGCACGCCGGCGGAGTTCGCCCAGGGGCACCTCCCCGGTGCCGTCAACATCGATATCAGCGGGGATTTCGCCGGTGGCATGTCCAGGCTCGACCCGACCGCGCCCTACGCCGTCTATTGCCACTCCGGCAACCGCTCGGCGGCGGCGGTGCAGGCGATGACCTCTGTCGGCTTCACCGATGTCTACGACCTGGCGGGCGGCATCCTCGCCTGGCAGAAGGCCGGCGGCGAGGTCGTCACCGACTGACGGCGACCCGTTCTGCGACGCGGGACCCGGCCGCCGCGCCGCTGAGGCGGTGCAGCAGTTCGACGCCCTCCTCTGCCGTCGGGGTCGGCTCCAGGGCGAGTTCTGCCATCGCCGTCAGCGAGGCGGACAGGATCGCGGGCAGCCTGCTGAACCCGTAGTCCTCCTCGCGGGTGGCGAACACGGCGTCCTGGCGGCAGCCGGGGCGGTCGCAGCCAGATCCACCCGCACCGGGTGATGTCCGAGGGGAATTCCGAGTTCGGCCTGGCGGGCCCGCTTCGCCTGCTTCCAGGGCATCCGCTCGATCGGTGCCACCGAGCAGTTGGACGCCGCGTCGACGAGGGTCGCGTCGATGGCCGGGTCGGGACCGCCGAACGCGGTGAGCACGCGCTGCGCCACGCACAGTACGGGGATGATCGCCGGACGCAACCGAGCCCAGGCCAGCAGTGCGGGTGCCGGGCCGGGTGGCGCAGGCGATCTGCGATCCGAGGGTGCCGATCGGCTGGTGTGAGAATGTCAACCTGACCTGGCCCCACTGGGACGGGTCAGGTCCACTGGTGGGACGACAGCGGCCACCCCGCCCCCGGCCCGACGAATTCGTCAACCCCGACACCGGATGGAGACCGGGCACCAACCCGACCACCCGACCCACGCCCGGAGAACAAACCTTCCAGCCCGGACCCGAAGGATCCACAAAGGATCCGCCGCTACACCGATACCCGTGAGCTGACCGGCATCGGGTGATGTGGGCGGGCTTTCCGAGTCCGTGACACGATCGGACCATGATGTTCGCGCGTGTCGTCGACACCTCCCGGACGGTGGCGGCCACGCGTTCTCGCCGCGCCAAGGCGACCGCGCTGGCCGACCTCCTCCAGCAGGCTGCGGACGAGGGGCCCCGCACCATCGAACTGGTCACCTCGCTGCTGGCGGGGGTCGTGGCGCACGGCCGGCTCGGCGTCGGTCACCGGACGCTCGCGACCGGTGGGCCGGCGGCGTCCACCCCATCGCTGACGCTGGCTGACGTCGACGCCGCGTTCGCCGCTCTCGTAGCCGCCGGCGGAGAGGGTTCGGCCCAGGTCCGCCACGACCTCGTCGACGCCCTCTTCTCGCGGGCGACGGCCGCCGAGCAGCGGTTTCTGCGCGGACTGATCACCGGCGACGTGCGGCAGGGGGCGCTCGACGGAGTCATGCAGCTGGCGGTCGCCGAGGCGGCCGGCGTCCCGGTGGCCGCGGTGAGGCGGGCCGCGATGCTCGCGGGGCGGCTCGCGCCGGTGTCGGTGGCGGCTCTCGCCGAGGGACCGGGGGCCCTGGCCGCCATCGATCTGGAGGTGCTGCGGCCGATCGCGCCGATGCTGGCGGCCGCGAAGCCGACCCTCGCCGAGGCCCTGGTGGCGGATCCGCCCGGCTGGTCGGTCGAGTGCAAGTACGACGGCATCCGGATCCAGGCCCACAAGCGCGGCACCGACGTGCGGATATTCACCAGGTCACTCGACGACATCACCGAGCGGCTCCCCGAGGTCGTCGAGGTCATCGCCGCGCTGCCGGCGAACGCCCTGGTGGTCGACGGGGAGGCGATCGCCCTGCGTCCCGACGGGAGACCCCAGCCCTTCCAGATCACCGGTGCGCGCACGGCGTCCACCCGCGACCCCGAGCGCCTTCGCCGCGAGACGCCCCTCACCACGATCCTGTTCGACCTGCTGCACCTCGACGGGCACACCCTGCTCGACGAGGCGCTGGAGGAACGTCATCGGCTGCTCGAAAGCCTCGTGCTGCCGGCGAACCTCGTGCCCTCGGTTCGGGTGAACGGACTGGCCGGCGCCGAGGAGTTCACCGCCCGGATGCTGGCGGACGGTCACGAGGGGGTGGTCGTCAAGCAACTGTCGTCCGGCTACAGCGCGGGCCGGCGTGGCGCGGGCTGGATCAAGGTCAAGCCGCGCCACACCCTCGACCTCGTCGTGCTCGCGGTCGAACGGGGATCGGGCCGCCGCCGGGGAACCCTGTCGAACATCCACCTCGGCGCCCGCGACCCCGGCAGCCCGACCGGGTGGGCGATGCTCGGCAAGACCTTCAAGGGCATGACCGACGCCGTGCTCGCCTGGCAGACCGAGCGGTTCTCCGAGTTGGCCGTCGCCGACGACGGGTGGGTCGTGACCGTGCGTCCCGAACAGGTCGTCGAGATCCCATGCGACGGCCTGCAGCGGTCGTCGCGCTACCCGGGTGGTGTGGCGCTGCGGTTCGCCCGCGTCGTGCGATACCGCGACGACAAGGCGGCCGCGGACGCCGACACGCTCGAGACGGTGCGCGCCCTGTGGCCGGCCCCCGGGTGAGGCCAGGACGCGGCGAGGCTCACCTCACCAGGCGACCGTGCGGCCGAGATGGTCGAGATAGTGCAACCCGGTGCGGTGCCGTTGAGCGTCGATGACCGTGACGAGACGGGGGATGCTCTCCCCGATGGTCAGGGGGGCGGCGGGACCACCGACGCCGGTGTCCCTGATCCACCCGGGCGCCGTCAGCAGCAGGGTGCGACTGTCGTCACGGTGGCGGGCGGCGTAGCTTCGCATGAGCTGGTTGAGCGCCGACTTGCTCGCCCGGTAGATCTCGAAGCCGCCCCTCTCGTTGTTGGCGATGCTGCCCTGCCCCGAGGACATGATCGCGATCGTCCCGTCGGCGGCGACGAGCTTCCCGAGCCTCTCGATGACGCGCATCGGGCTCAGGGCGTTGGTGATCATGAGGCGGGTGAACTCCGCGTCCGTGACATCGGCGACGGTCTCCTCCGGGCCGTTGGTGACGCCGGCATTGACGAAGAGCAGGTCGAAGGTGCGGGCGGTGAGCCGGTCGCGCAGCGAGAGCACCTGCGCCGGGTCGTTGATGTCGACATGCTCGATCTCCAACCGCCCGTGCGCGGCGGGGAGCAGGTCGTGCAGCGCCGTGCGGTGCGGGCCGCGAACGGTTGCGACGACGTGCGCGCCCCGGCCGACGTATTCGGCGGCCAGCGCGTATCCGAGGCCTCGGGATGCGCCGATGAGCAGGATCGTGGCGTGCTGCGGAGTCGGAGTCACGGCTCGAACCTAGCCGGTGGCTCGCAGCGGCGCTCGGGCGCTGCGGCCGGGGTCGCTCAGACCGGCGTGATGACGCCGCCGGCGAGCAGCCCGACGAGGACCAGGCCGAGGATCACGCGGTAGACGATGAACGAGGTGAAGGAGTTCTTCGACACGAACCGCAGCAGCCAGCCGATCGAGAAGTAGGCCACGACGAACGACACGAGGGTGGCAACCAGGGTTGGTCCCCAGCCGACGGTCGACGAGATCTGCTTGGACGCCGTGATCGACTCGAGAGCTCCCGCGGCGATCAGGGCCGGGATGCCCATGAAGAAGCTCAGCCGGGTCGCGGTCACGCGGTCGAACTTCTGGAACAGGCCCGCGGAGATCGTCGCGCCCGAGCGGGAAATCCCGGGGAACAGCGGCGACAGCGCCTGGTAGAGCCCGATGATGACGGCGTCCTTCACGGTGACGTCGTGCATCGTGCGGGTGGTGTTGCGGGCCCGGTCGGCGATCCACATGACCACGCTCCACACGAGCAGCGCGATCGCGACCACCCAGAGGTTGCGCAGCGGACCCTCGATCTCCTTCTTGAACGCGAGCCCCACCACGGCGACGGGGATCGAGCCGAGGATCACACCCCACCCCAGCCGGTAGTCGGGATCGATGCGCCGCTCCTTGTTCACCAGGCCGCCGACCCACGCCCCGACGATCCGCACGATGTCCTTCCAGAAGAAGATCACCGCGGCGATGATCGCGCCGACCTGGATGATCGCGGTGAACGCGGTGATCCCGGCGCCCTCGATGTCGTAGCCGAGCAGCTTCTCGACGACGTTGAGGTGACCGGTGCTCGACACCGGCAGGAATTCGGTGATGCCCTCAACGATGCCGAGCAGGATGGCGTCGAACCAGTTCACGGGTGGGTCTCCTGGGTGGGGTCCTCAGTCGGCCACCCGGCCGGGCGCCACCACACAGGGTAGGGGAGCGGGCTCCCGCGGGGGAATTCCACGGCCGGATGTTCAACCGAAGTTCAGCACGGGCCGCCCGTCCACAGGGACGCGGAAACACCCGGGTTGTCCACACCCCACCTGGTTCGTGCACGCGCCCGGTCGGGGGATCGAGACAGTCTTCACGGACGCGGTCCGCGTCCCCCTCACGGACGCGGTCCGCCCGCGTCCCCATCGCCTGACAGGAGAACTCCGATGAGCACCGCGACTCCCACGAGCACAGCGACCCTGAATCCGACCGACCCGGCCGTCACCCCCGCTGAGGCCCCGGTGGCCGAACCCGCCCCGAGTGTCGGGCGGGGCCCGATTCCCGAGACCGACGTCGCCCCGGACTCCGCGACTCCCGACGTGGCCGGGGCGGGATCGGAGGTGGTGTGCGGGGGTGCCGTCAATGAGGTGCGGCTCGTCGGCCGCCTGTCGGCGTTGTCCGAGCCGCACGTGCTGCCGAGTGGGGATTCGGTGGTCACCCTGCGGCTGGTCGTCGCGCGCGGTGTGCGGCGTCCACGGCAGCCGAGTGTCGACACCATCGATGTCGCCTGCTGGACACCGGACACCCAGCGTGACGCCGCCGCCGTCGGGGTCGACGGCCGCGCCGAGGTGGTCGGGTCGCTGCGGCGGCGCTTCTTCCGCGGGCCCGGGGGCCCGCAGAGCCGCTACGAGGTCGAGGCCCGGTCGGTGCGGTCCCTCGCCGACGATCAGTCGAGCGACCCCGGCGGCCGGTAACGACGACCGGCGAGCATGCGGGCCACGATGAGGCCGATCACGGCGAGGTAGCCCACGATCGTCGCCCACATCCACCACGGGTCGGCCTGTCCGCCGGGGGTTGTCGCCGCCTGCCCAATGATCAGCCCGATCGCGGCCATCAGCAGCAACGAGGCGCCGGTGATCAGCCACAGGTCCTCGCGCAGCAGCCGTTCGAAGCGCACGAGTCGTTGGGGTGTCCCCAGCCACCAGTCCTTGTAGGGCGCGTTGACGAGGTCCGGGAGGCTGAGCATCAGCCGCGACAGCAGCGGTATCGGCAGGAACGTCACGAGCGGAAGCCCGATGAGCAGGGCCAGTGCGGCGGGTTTCGACGACCACCCGTCGGCAAGTGGGGAGGTCGACCAGTGAGTCGGCACCCGGTCGGGCAACGAGACGGCCAACCACACCATCACGCCCAGCCACAGAACCACCGACAGTGCGGCCACGGCCCGCACCGGGTCACTCAGCGGCTCGCGCCCGAGCAGCCTCGCCTGGTCGGCGACACGACGGCGATGCCGCCCCTGCTCGCGCCAGTCACCCGCGTCCCCTGCCACCCATCCAGGCTATCCACCGCCGAGAGCGCCGGCCCGGGCGGTGTCCGGCAGAGTCGCGTTTCCGGCCCGGTCGGCCGGCGGAATGCCGCCATGTGTCATGTGCTGCGGACCACGCTCCGGGTGGCCTCCAGATTCCGAGGGCGACATCCTGGGACGACCCTTCCCATGCGGTCAGTTTTGGGGAAGAGTGGGGCGCATGACCGCTCTTTCCGTTCAGCTCTACTCCCTGCGTGAGTCCGTCACTCCCGAGACCGCCGACGCCATCCTCGACCAACTCATCGACGCCGGTGCGAACGCCATCGAAGGCTTCGCTCCCGACCGGTACGCCGACTGGCTGCCCGAGGTGCTGCGCAAGCACGGGATCGCCTCGCCGAGCATGCACGCCCGCATCGTCGACAACGACGACCTCGATGCCCTGTTCGCCATCTGCAAGGACTTCGGCACCGAGACGATCTTCCAGCCCCACTACGAGCCGAGCACGTTCGCCTCGACCGAGCAGATCGACACCCTGGCCGCCAAGTTCAACGCCCTCGTGCCCATCGCCGCGGCCGCCGGTTTCCGCATCGGGTACCACAACCACGACTTCGAGTTCGCGCACGACCTCGACGGGGTCAACTCCTACGACTACTTCGTCTCGAAGCTCGACGAGGGCGTGCTGCTCGAGGTCGACACGTTCTGGGCCGAGTTCGGCGGCGCCGACGTCGTCGATCTGCTCGAGCGACTCGGTGATCGGGTCACGCACCTGCACATCAAGGACGGCCGCCTCGACGAGCGTGCCCCCAACGTCGCCGTCGGTGCCGGTGAGCTCGACGTCGACTCGATCCTCGAGGCAGGCAAGGACAAGGTCTGGGTGATCGAATTCGACTCCTGCGCCACCGATGTCGTGGCCGCAACCGCTGAATCGCTGCGCTACGTGGCGGGCAAGCGGGCCTGAGGCATGGGGGTGCGGATCGGAGTCGTCGGCGCCGGCAACATCAGCGACCAGTACCTCACGAATCTGACCACCTACCCCGACGTCGAGGTCGTCGCGATCGGCGATCTCGACGTCGAGCGGGCCCGAGCGCAGGCCGACAGGTTCGGCGTCCCCGAGGCGGGCACGGCCGAGCTGGTGCTCGACCATCCCGACATCGAGCTCGTCGTCAACCTCACCATCCCGGCCGTGCACGCCGAGGTCGACCTGCGGGCCCTGCGCGCAGGCAAGCACGTGTGGAGTGAGAAACCGCTGGCCACCTCGCTCGAGGAGGCCAGGCAGGTGCTCGACCTGGCGGCCGAAACCGGCCTCCGGGTGGGCTGTGCTCCCGACACCGTGCTCGGCCCGGGGATCCAGACCACGCTGCGGATGGTGCGTGACGGCATCGGTGGCGCGATCACCGGGCTGGCGCTGTGCCAGAACCGTGGGCCCGATCTGTGGCACCCCAGTATCGAGTTCTTCTACGCAGCCGGCGGCGGGCCCGTGCTCGACGTCGGTCCCTACTACCTCACCAGCCTGGTGCTCGGCCTCGGCCCGGTCACCAGGGTCACCGCGATCGGGGGGAGGGCCCGCAGTGAGCGCGCCATCCCCGCCGGGCCCCGGCAGGATACGGTCGTCCCGGTCGAGGTGGCCACCCATGCCGAGGCACTGCTCACCCACTCCTCGGGCGCCACCAGCATGGTGACGTTCAGCTTCGACTCGTCGCGTCGCCGCAAGGTGCTCGAATTCGGCGGCGTCGACGCGACGGTGCAGGGTAGTGATCCCAACACCTTCGGCGGCCGGATCACCCGATACGACGCTCCGGCCGTCCGGCGTGAGGAGATCGTCGACACCATCGACG
>DAIESZ010000374.1 GCA_027346035.1 Propionibacteriaceae bacterium | reverse complement strand
ATCAAGCCCACCACGTTGCCCCGCTCGTTGGTGATGCCCGCGATGTCGTGATTCGACCCGTTGGGGTTGCCGTGGGCGTAGCGGAACACGACCTGGTTGTTGTCCTCGAGCCGCTTGAGCGTCTCGGGGTCGGCCTGGTAGTTGCCCTCGCCGTTCTTGAGGACGATGGTGATCTCCTCACCGCGGGCGAAGTCACAGGTCCACACGGTGTCGTTGGTCTCGACCCGCAGCCGCTGGTCGACACAGACGAAGTGGCGCTGCTCATTGCGGATCATCGCTCCCGGCAGCAGGTGCGACTCGCACAGCACCTGGAAGCCGTTGCAGATGCCGAGCACCGGCATGCCCTTGTCGGCCGCCGAGATCACCTCGCTCATCACGGGCGAGAACCGGGCGATCGCCCCGCAGCGCAGGTAGTCGCCGTAGGAGAACCCGCCGGGAAGGATGATCGCGTCGACCCCCTGCAGGGAGTCGGACGCGTGCCAGAGCTCGACCGGCTCCGCGCCGACGAGGCGCACGGCGCGCGCCGCGTCATGGTCGTCGAGGCTGCCCGGGAACGTGACCACCCCGATCTTCGCACTCACAGCTGGTATTCCTCCGCGGTCGCGGACGGCTCGTCGACGGCCGTGGTCTCGTCGGTACCCACAGGAGCCTGATCGACCTGCACCTCGTAGGCCTCGATGACGGTGTTCGCGAGCAGGGTCTCGGCGGCCTGCCGGATCTCGGCGAGACGTTCGGTGGTGAGCTCTCCCTCGACCTCGATCTCGAACCGCTTGCCCTGGCGCACGCTCAGGCCGTGGTAGCCGAGACGCTTGAGGGCGCCCGTGACGGCTTTGCCCTGGGGGTCAAGGATTTCGGGTTTGGGCATCACTGCGACAACGACGCGGGGCATGGGCGTGATCCTATCCGAGGACGGCGTCGAGTCGCAGCGCGGCGCCGGTGAGGCGCTCGAAGGCCTCGAGGTAGCGGGCCCGAGTGGCGGCGACGATGTGAGGGGGCAGGGTCGGAGGCGGTTGGTCGCCGGCACGATCCCAGCCGGACTCCTTCACCAGCCAGTCGCGCAGGAAGTGCTTGTCGAACGAGTCCTGGCGCACCCCGGGCTCCCAGGTCGCGGCGTCCCAGAATCGGGACGAGTCGGGTGTGAGCACCTCGTCGGCGACCACGAGCGTGCCGTCGGGACGCAGGCCGAACTCGAACTTGGTGTCGGCAAGGATGATTCCGCGCTGCTCGGCGATGGCAGCCGCACGCGCGTAGAGCGCCAGGGTCAGCTCGCGGAGCCGCTCCCCCACCTCGCGACCCACGGTGGCGGCCATCGTGTCGAAGTCGACGTTCTCGTCGTGCTCGCCCATCGGCGCCTTGGTCGCGGGGGTGAAGATCGGCTCCGGCAGGCGGGACCCGTCCACGAGTCCGTCGGGCAACGGGACGCCGCACACGCTGCGGCCGGTCTGGTACTCGCTCCACCCCGAACCGGTGAGGTAACCGCGGGCGACGCACTCGACGGGGATCATTTCGAGCGGTTCGCACACGAGCGCCCGGCCACGGACCGCGTCGGGCACGTCACGGGAGACGACATGGTTGTCGACGACGTCGCTGATCTGGTCGAACCACCACAGCGACAGCTGGGTGAGCACCACGCCCTTGTCGGGAATGGTGGGGCTCAGCACGAAGTCGTAGGCCGACACGTTGTCGGTGGCGACCATCAGCAGGTTGCCGTCGGGCAGTCGGTAGAGCTCGCGGACCTTGCCCGCATGGACGAGCGGAAGACCCAGGGAGGCGAACTGCGCGGAGTCGTGGGGCACGGCGTCAGCCTACGACGAGCACGCCTGACGTGCGGCTGACGGCGCTCCTGTGGTCACCCCTCCCTCGGGGTGTGATCCGCCGTTCTGTCTTCTCACCACCCTGGGACACCGGTAGCGTCCGAAGCACCGCGGCGGAATTCGCCGGCGCGGTGAAGCGGAGAGGTGACCCATGATCACGCTCGGAATCATCCTGCTGATCGTCGGCCTGCTGGTCGCGTCGTTGAAACTCCTGATCACCATCGGCATCGTGCTGATCGTGGTGGGGCTGATCCTCAACCTCATCCCCATCGGAGGCACCCGCCGCCGCGTGTGGTAGCAGGAGCCTGACCACCCACCCGTCCGGGGTCGGCGTCAGGCCGCCAGCCAGGCGTCGACCCCGGACATCCATCGGGCCTTGTCGGCATCTGCTGCCGTCGAGGCCCGAATGCTTGCCCGGGCCAGCTCCGCCAGTTCGGCGTCGCTGAACCCGTGCACCTCGCGGGCGATGCGGTACTGGTCGCTCAGCCGGGACAGGAACAGCAGCGGGTCGTCGGCTCCGAGTGCGACCTGCGCGCCGGCATCGACCAGGTCGCGCAACGGGACCTGGGCTGCGGTCGGGTACACCCCGAGATGCACGTTGGACGCCGGGCAGACCTCGAGGGTGATCCCCAGGTCGACGATCCGGGCAAGCAGGTCAGGTGCCTCGACGCTGCGCACTCCGTGGCCGATCCGGGTGGGGTGCAGCGTGCAGAGCACCTCGCGGACATGGTCGGCACCGAGCAGTTCGCCGGCGTGCGGCATGGCCGGCAGCCCGGCCCGGCGGATGATCCGGAACGCCCCCTCCCACTCCGGGGTGTCGCCCTGGCGCTCGTCGTTGCTCAGCCCGAAACCAACCACCTCGCCCGGCCCGGAACCCGCGTAGCGCGCGGCCAGGCGGGCCAGCGTCCGCGCGTCGAGCGGGTGGCGCAGCCGGGACGCCGCCACGATGATGCCCACCTGGACGCCGGTCGTCGCGCTCGCGGCGCGGGCCTCGTCGAGGATGATCTCGAGCGCCGCGGTGAGTCCGCCGACCGACGCCGCATAGGTGGACGGGTCGACCTGCAGTTCGAGACGGCGCGACCCCTCGCGGGCGTCGTCGGCCGCCGCCTCGCGCACGACGAGCCGCAGCGCCTCCTCGCCCCGCACCACCGCGCGGGCCATGTCGTAGTTGCGCTGGAAGCGATACCAGCCGCGCCGATCGTAGGGGACATCGAGTGCCACCTGGTCGACCAGGGTGTCGGGCACCGCGACGCAGGCCCGCCGCGCCAGCAGCCGCAACGTGGCGACGCTCATCGACCCGGTGAAATGCAGGTGCAGGTGCGCCTTCGGCAGCAGGTCGAGGTCGCGCACCGCTCGATCGTGCCATACCGGGTCGAGGCGCCGACGTGTGGTCAGCGCCGCAGCGCCTCCTGACGCAGTGCGGGGTTGACATAGGAACTGTCGAACGGGTTGACCGAGGTTCCCGGGGGGACGATCTCGTCGATCCGGTCGAGCAGATCGGCGCTCAGCGTGATCCCCGTGGCCGGAAGCTGGGTGACCAGCTGCTCCATGGTCCGCGGTCCGATGATCGCCGACGTGACGCCGGGGTGGTTGATGACGAACGCGATCGCCAGTTCGACCAGCGTCATTCCGTTCTCGTCGGCAAGCCGCGCGAGAGCGTCGGCGGCGTCCAGCTTGGCCGCATTGGCCGGGTCGGACAGGTCGTAGCGGTGGGCGAACATCCCTCCGCCCTGAGCGCTGCGCCCCTCGGACGGCTTCGCGGCGTCGAGGCTGTCCCTGCGCCACTTGCCGCTCAGCCACCCGGCGGCCAGCGGCGAATAGCAGATCACGCTCATCCTGTGCCGGATGGCGGTGGGCAGCACGTCGGTCTCGATGCCGCGCACCAGCAGCGAATAGGTGGCCTGTTCGCTGACGAAGCGCTGCAGCCGCCGTTGCTGCGACACCCACTGCGCCTCGACGATCTGGCTCGCCTGGAACGCCGAGTGGCCGATGTAGAGGATCTTGCCCTGATGCACAAGATCGGTGAGCGCCGACAGGGTCTCCTCGATCGCGGTGTCCGGGTTGGGGCGGTGCAGTTGGTAGAGGTCGATATGGTCGGTGCCCAGCCGGCGCAGGGAGTTTTCGACCTCGGCGACGATCCACCGGCGGGACGCGCCGCGCTGGTTGCGGTCGTCTCCCATCTGCCCCTGGAACTTGGTGGCCAGCACGACCTCGTCGCGCCGCGACCGCAGGGCCTTGCCGACGATCTCCTCCGATTCGCCGGCCGAATAGACGTCGGCGGTGTCGACGAAGTTGATCCCGGCGTCGAGCGCCGTGTTGATGATCCGCGCGCAGTCGTCGTGGTCGGCGTTGTTCCTGCCGCCGAACATCATGGTGCCCAGGCA
>DAIESZ010000294.1 GCA_027346035.1 Propionibacteriaceae bacterium | reverse complement strand
TTCTCCCGCCTCGATCCTCCGTGATCTTGGGCCGTTGTCTGATCCGGTCCGTCACGGGACCCGATTGCAAGATCATCAGATGCATGACTGACCCGAGAATGACCTGCACCACGGCGCGACAGCATCCGGGCGCAGCCCGGATGAACTGCCCCGTAATGAGTTTCCGCGGTTCCCAGTGCTAGGTGCACCCTTGACCCCGACCTGGCCATGGCTCGCCACGGCAGCCGGCCGAGCCCGTCCCGAGCTCCGAGCTCGGCGACGGCAACTCGATCGGCGAGCATGCACGACCGCCGCGAGGCGAGGGTGCGGTCAGCGGACGCCGAGGTCGAGGAGCGGCCCGATGACGGAGTCCGTCATCGCGACCGTCGCGAACCCCGCGGCGAGCGGAAAGGCGCGCCAGGCGCGAGTGGGTTCGGAGGCCGACGAGGGTGCTTCCAGCGCCCGGCAGGACTGGAGGCAAATCACAGGCGTGGAAGCCGCCAGGATCCCAAAGTGGCACGAAATGTGGCACGAAATCCGGTCGATCGCCGAACACCCTTGGTATCACTGTAAAATTGAAGTGCCCCCGGCAGGATTCGAACCTGCGACACACGGTTTAGGAAACCGTTGCTCTATCCCCTGAGCTACGAGGGCGGGGGCCAGGCACTGAACCAGCCACTGGCATTGGGGAAGGTCGTGTTTCCCGAATCCTGCCTGGCTCACGCTGGACGGCCAGCCTAGACGACCCGCGGGCGTTCTGACGGAGGACCCGTGATGCAGAGTTGTTCACGACGTAGTTGAGACGTTCCAGCAGCGAGCGCATCCGTCGATAGTCGGTGTCGCCGAGTTGTTCGCGCCACTCGGACTCGAGGTCGGTCGTAGCGTCGCTCCCGGAGGTGCAGCGTGAGCATCGAGGGCGAGATCCTCATCCGGCGCCCTCTCGACGAGGTGTTCGACTACGTCGCCGACGAGCGCCACGAGCCCGCGTTCAATCCGCGCATGACGAACGTCGAGAAGCTCACCGGCGGACCGATCGGTGCCGGGACCCGGTTCAGGGCGACCACGACGACGATGGGCCGCGAGCTCGAGATGACCATCGAGTACACGGTCTACGAGCGACCCAGGACGTTGGGCTCCCGCACCACGATGGTCTCCGCCGAGACCGTCGGCACCCTGACGTTCAGCCCGGACCCGAGGGGCACGTGGATGCACTGGTCGTGGGAGGTGCGGCCCAAGCACGGCGCCAGGATGCTCCGCCCGCTCATCGAGCTGGTCGGGCGCCGGCAGGAGAAGAGGAGCTGGCAGGGCCTGCGACGTCGGCTCGAGGCCGAAGCGACGGGGACCGGCGACGCGACAGCGGCCCGCGATGACTGACCGGGGACTTGGTACCGGGCCTCCCGTGGTCGGAGCGGGCGTGGCGCGACTGGGGTTCTGGGCCGCGCTGGCCACGGCAGTGACGGCCACCCGCTCATGGTGGTCCAACCCGCCCTCCTCAACGGGCAGCTCGACGGGCTGTCTCTGTGGTCGATGTACAACCCCAGCGGGCTGTTCATCGCGTTCGAGAACGTCGCCTACCTCCTCCTCGGCCTCAGCTTCCTGTTCCTCGCCGCGGCCCTGCCCCCCGGGGCACGGTGTGGTCCGGGCCACGCGCATCGTCCTCATCCTCGCCGGTGCCCTGGCGGTCGTCTCGCTCGGCGGGCTCGCCGCCTTCTACGGACGCCACCTTGACTACCGGTACGAGGTGACATCCCTGACTATCGCCTGGATCGCCCTGATCGCGACCGGGATCCTGCTCAGCATCGCGTTCCGGCGTGGTGCGGTCACGGCGTCGAAGGCGTGACCCGCGAACTGGAGATCGAGAGCACCAAGCTGGCCACCGAGCGCGAGATCCTCCAGCGGGCGGCCACATATTCTCGCCGGGGAGTCGAGCTGGTGAGCCGCTTCCAGTTCGTCGCCGTGAAGCAGCGGTGCGACTGTGCTGTGACGTGAGTGAGAACCCGGGGGGTTGCGTCGACCGGGTGATGGTTCGGCGTCGGGGCGGGGCCCTGCGTCCTGAAGGATGGGCCACGGGGAGTAGCACCGCAGGGCCCCGCGCGTCCGAATGTAGGGCACGCGGGCGGGGGGTGACGAATGCTGACGGACGATCTTGGCCGATCCTTGTCCTGATGTCGCACGTTTGGCCCAGCGCACAGCGGGGCTGGCCGGCCGCAGCCCGAGATCGTGTGATGCACAACACATTCCACCGGACGGGGGAGCATCGGTGCCTCCGCGTGACCGCCCTGGGTCAGGCGCTGGGGCAGTCAGCGGCACCCCGCGGGGGCCGGCGCACGACGCAACACCGGGCTCCCCCAGCCTTCAGGACGGAGGGAACCCGGCGCGGGGATTCTGACGCATGCCACACGCCTGCGCCAGCCGAACACGAGCCGGGGGCGGAGGTGCCCCGACAGCGGCGAACCCAGGGGACGAGGTTCATCTGCAGCACGTGGACGCTGTCGTGATCCGTGGCACAGTTCTCGCGCGTCAGGTCAGGGAACGTGCCCTGGTGTCGATGCACCGGAACGTGGGCGCAGGCCGCGCGTGCGGGAGGGACCCTTATGAGCCAGCTCAGCGTCAACCCGCTGAAGGTCGCCGCGCTGTACGTCGCGATCGGGACGGCCTGGATCTACTGGTCGGACGCCGCGGTCGACGCGCTCGTGAGCGATCCAGGCATGCGCAGCCTCGTCCAGCACGACAAGGGCACCGCGTTCGTCGTCGCCACCGGCGGCATCGTGTACCTCCTGGTCCGTGCCCACACGCGCCGGATGGACGCCGAGCACCGGCGCCGGGAGGACGCCTACGACCAGACCCTCGCCGGTTGGGCGGAGGCCCTCGACCTGCGCGACCACAGCACCGCCCAGCACACGACGCGCGTGACCACCCTCACCGAGCAGCTGGCGCGGCACGTCGGCTTCACGGGCCAGGCGCTCGTCAACGTGCGACGCGGAGCCACCCTCCACGACATCGGCAAGATGGGCGTCCCCGACACGATCCTGGGCAAGCCCGGACCCCTCGACGACGCGGAGTGGGAGCAGATGCGCCGCCACCCCGAGCTGGCGGTGCAGTTCCTCGAACACGTGGAATACCTCCGCGACGCCCTGGACATCCCCTGGTGCCACCACGAACGCTGGGACGGCACCGGCTACCCCCGTGGCCTCGCCGGGACGGACATACCCCTGTCGGCGCGGCTGTTCGCCGTCATCGACGTCTACGACGCCGTCACCTCGAAACGGCCCTACCGAGAGCCGATGCCCCACACCGATGCCATGGCCCTGATCCGAGCCGGCGCCGGTGGCCACTTCGACCCCGCCATCGTCGCCGCGTTCGAGGCCCTCATGACGAACATCCGCACACCGACGCCAGAATGCACGCCGAGGTTCCCACTGCCCATCCGATAGCGGTGCTCGGCAGCCGTGCCTGGCCGGCCGAGGCGAGGCAGCCACCGCTGCGTCGACGATCTCTGCGACCGCGTACGAGTCGACGATCACGGACACCTGCTGGGGCACGGTCGCGGAGCTGCACGACGTCGTGCAGATGTACCGGGCGGGCCGGATCCGACCCGACATCGAGCGGTTCACGCTCGACAACGCCCTCGAGGCATGCCGGCGACTCGAATCGGGCCAGCTCAGCGGTCGTGCCGCCGTGGTGCCCCACGGCGCACAGCAGCACGAGTGCAGTGGCTGCCGTGCGGCCGTCAGGGGTGGCCCAGGGAGTCCACCGCGCGGCGGGCCAGCTCGTCGGCGGGGAGGGTGAGGTCCAGGGTCACGCCCAGCTCGTCGGTTCGGAGTGGCTCCAGCGTCGAGAGCTGGGAGTCGAGGAGGGCGAGCGGCATGAAGTGGTGGACCCGATGGCTGAGCCGGGACGCGAGCACCTCGCGGGGGCCGGCGAGGTGCACGAAGTACACGTCGGGCACGAACGAACGGAGGACGTCCCGGTAGGCGTACCGAAGCGCGGAGCACGCGACGACCAACCCGTCCGACGCCGACGCGAGCTCGGCTCCGACGAGCCGCAACCAGGGCCATCGGTCGTCGTCCGCGAGGGGGATGCCGGCAGCCATCTTCGCCACGTTGGCCGGCGGGTGGAGGTCGTCGGCATCGACGAACGGTACGCCGAGCCGGACGGCGAGCAGCGCCCCCACGGTCGACTTGCCGCACCCCGACACCCCCATGACGACGATGCGGGTCACCAGTCGTGCACCGTGCCGTCGGCGAGCCGGTTGTAGGGGAGGTAGGCGACCTCGTAGGGATACTTCCCGGCCTCGTCCACGTCCAGGTCGACGCCGAGGCCGGGCCGGTCGCCCGGATGCAGGTAGCCGTCCTCGAACGTGAACGACTGCTGGAACACGCGGTTCGTGTGCGCGCCGTGCTTCATGTACTCCTGGATGCCGAAGTTGTGGATGGCCAGGCCGACGTGCATCTGCGCCGCGAGGCCGACCGGGGAGACGTCGGTAGGGCCGTGGAATCCCGACTTCACCTGGTACTGCGCGGCGTAGTCCATGACCTTGCGCAGGGGCGTGATGCCGCCGAAGTGCGTCGACGCGGCACGGACGTAGTCGATGAGCTGCTCCTTGATGAGCGACTGGAAGTCCCACACGGTGTTGAAGATCTCGCCGATGGCCAGCGGGGTCGTCGTGTGCTGCCGGACCAGCCGGAGCGCCTCCTGGTTCTCCGCCGGGGTGCAGTCCTCGAGCCAGAACAGGTCGTAGGGCTCGAGGGACTTGCCCAGCTTCGCGGCCTGGATCGGCGTCATCCGGTGATGTCCGTCGTGCAGCAGTGGCAGCTCGGGGCCGAACTCGTTCCGCACCGCCTCGAAGACCGTCGGTACGTGCCGGAGGTAGGCGCGCGTGTCCCAGTCCTCCTCGGTCGGGTACCCACCACGCTGCGCCGGCTCGTGGTCGTAGCGCTCCCCGCTCGTCGACTGCGCTGCGATGCCGTAGATCGCGGTGAGCCCGGGGACACCGGTCTGCACGCGGATCGATCGGTAGCCCTGCTCCTGGTGGTCGCGGATCGAGTCGAACAGCTCGGGCAGCGACTTCCCGGACGCGTGGCCGTAGGCCATGAGCCCGTTGCGGCTCGCGCCGCCGAGCAGCTGATAGACCGGCATCCCGGCCGCCTTGCCCTTGATGTCCCACAGGGCCATGTCGACGGCGGCGATCGCGGCCATCGTGACCGGTCCCCGGCGCCAGTAGGCGCTGCGGTAGAGGAACTGCCAGGTGTCCTCGATGCGGTGGGCGTCGCGGCCGATCAGCAGCGGGACGACGTGGTCGCGCAGGTAGCTGACGACGGCCAGCTCGCGGCCGTTGAGGGTGGCGTCGCCCAGTCCGGTCAGACCGTCGTCGGTCGTGATCTTCAGCGTGACGAAGTTGCGGTTGGGGCTGGTGACGATGACGTCGGCGGCGACGATCTCCATGGGCGGGCTCCTGCCGGGGTGCTGAGCTGTGGTCGGCCGGAGCCGACGGTCGATGGCTCCCTCTGGCTCTTCATGCTTCCCGGTCGCCGGCACCCATGGCAACGAATTGCCGAACGCGCACCCGCGAGCCGTGGTCCGAGCACCGCGGGCGCCGTAGGGTCGGGCCCGTGGAGCGCCGCCCGAACGGCTACGACGTCGCGAGCGATGCTCGGGCGAGGCACGAGCGATGAGCCCGCGCACCGACCCATCCGAAGACCGACCGGGAGTCGGACGACGCCTGTCGCGCGACGGCGACGGCAGGCCCGCGGCACCCGTGCGGATCGTCCACCTGGGTCTCGGCAGCTTCTTCCGCGCCCACCAGGCGTGGTACACGGACCGGGCGGCGGACGCCGCGCAGTGGGGCATCGCGGCGTTCGCCGGCCGCAGCGGCCCGCCCGAGGGTCTCGTCGCGCAGCAGGGTCTGTACACGCTCCTGGTGCGCGACGCGACGCGCGACGAGCCGCTCGTCGTGTCGTCGATCTCCGAGGTCCACGGCTCCGTGGACCTGCGCTCCTGGCGGGCGGCGTTCGGCCTCGACGACCTGTCGATCGTCACGTCGACGGTGACCGAGGCCGGCTACTGCCGCGACGACTCGGGGGCGCTGGACGTCGGTGATCCGCGGGTGATCGCCGACGTGGCCGCGCTGCAGCAGGACCCCAGCGCGGCCGACGTCGTCACGGCACCGGGCAAGTTCGTCGCCGGGCTCGCCGTACGCCGTGCCGACGGGCTCGGCGGTGTCACGTTCGTGCCGTGCGACAACCTGCCGGAGAACGGTCGCGTGGTCCGGCGGGTCGTGCTCGACCTCGCGGTGGCAGTCGACCCGTCGCTCGCGGCGTGGGTGACCCACCACTGCTCGTTCGTCACGACGATGGTGGACCGCATCACGCCCCGTACGACGGACGAGGACCGCGCCGGCCTCCTCCGGTCGACCGGCGTCGACGACCCCGCCTGCGTCGTCACCGAGCCCTTCTCGGAGTGGGTGCTGTCGGGCACGTTCGTGGCGGGTCGTCCCGCCTGGGAGACCGCGGGCGCACGGTTCGTCGAGGATCTCGGGCCGTGGGAGCGCCGTAAGCTCTGGTTCCTCAACGGATCCCACTCGCTCATGGCCTACGCCGCACCGCTCGTCGGAGCGGAGACCGTCGCGGAGGCGATCGAGAACCCGTCGGTCCGCGCCTGGGTCGACGAGTGGTGGGACGACGCCGCGGAGGTGCTGCCCCTCCCCGCGACGGAGATCGACGTCTACCGGGCCGCGCTGCTCCAGCGGTTCACCAACCCGCGCATCAGGCACCTGCTCGCGCAGGTCGCGGCCGACGGCATGCAGAAGCTGCCGGTGCGGATCCTCCCGGTGCTTCGCGCCCGCCTGGAGCAGGGGGTCGTGGCACGCGGAGCCACGCGTGCCCTGGCGGCGTGGGCGCTGCACCTGCGCGGCCGCGGGGCCCCGGTCGCCGACCCCCAGGCGGAGTCGTTGCGCTCGCGGGTGTCGACCGTCCCGCTCCCCGAGGCGGTCGGTCTCGTGCTCGACGTGCTCGAGCTCGACGGCG
>DAIESZ010000351.1 GCA_027346035.1 Propionibacteriaceae bacterium | reverse complement strand
CCGCTTCGGCCCGCGCAAGCCAATGCTCTTGGGCTCGACGATCGTCGCGCTGGCCTGCGTGCTGCTCCTGCCGACCAACATCCTGGTCGGGCCGTACACCGTGCTCGCCGTCATCGCCTACACCCTCTTCGGAGTCGGCCTCGCCTTCTACGCCACCCCGTCCACGGACGCGGCGCTGTCCAACCTCCCTCCGGCCCAAGCGGGCGCCGGGGCGGGCATCTACAAGATGGCGTCGTCGCTCGGCAGCGCGATCGGGGCGGCCCTGTCCCTGACGATCTTCAGCAGCTTCCTCGGGGGCGGCGTGACCATCGTCGGCGAGCTGCTCCACACGCAGGGCATCCAGTCCAACGCCGCCGTGCGCCAAGCAGGACTCGTGACCTTCCTCTTCAACCTCGTCCTCGCGCTCATCGCGATCATCTCGATCCTCAGCACCATCCCGAAGGGCCGCAAGTACGCCGCCGACTGAGCCGCCCGCCGCGGCGGGCGGACCACGGGAGCCGGCCCGACGGCATACGCGATGACGTATGCCGCCGGCCGGCTCACGCGTCGTCGGACCGTGCGCCTCGTGCCCGTCTGAGCACCCGGCGGCTCGGGGCGTTGAGCCCGTAACGCACCCCCACCATGCGGATCGCGAAGCAGAGCACCGCCCCGAGGATGGCGGCCGGGAAGGGCAGGAGGTCGTACCGGCCGGCGAGAACGGTCACCGCGGCACCGACGAGCGCCGGGATCGCGTAGAGGTCGTTGGTGAGGACCGAGGGGACTTCGCCGATGAGCACGTCGCGCAGCGTCCCGCCGCCGACCGCCGTCACGGCGCCCAGGATGATCGCGGGAGCCGGCTGCAGCCCCATCGCGCTGGCCTTCTGCGCGCCAGCGACGGCGAAGACCGACAGGCCGACGGCGTCGAGCAGCACGATCATCCGGGTGAGGCCCCGGGTGGGGCGCGCGACGAGCCAGGCAGCGAGCGAGCCCACCGTGGCGGCGGCGAGGTAGTACCACTCGACGAGGGCGGCGGGCGGCACGGCTCCCAGCAGCAGGTCACGGACCATTCCGCCGCCCGTCGCCGTGATGACGCCGAGCGCCACCACGCCGACGATGTCGAGGCGCACGCGCCGGGAGGCCGTCAACGCCCCGTTGAGAGCGAACGTCACGGTGCCGAGGATGTCGAGGGCCAGGACGATCTGTGGGCCGGTCATGGGGATCCTCTCCAGCTGGGGTGTGACCCGGTGGGCACGACCTGGCGGCGTCGCGCCCACCGGCAGGGCGGGTCAGACGACGTACCGGCGGCCCTTGGGCACCGTGCGGACGATCGAGATGATCGCCACGAGCACGATAACGAGGTTGAAGAGAAAGCTCACCGTGCCGGCCTGGCGCACGGCCTCGTTCGAGTGCATCCCCTGGGTCACGAGGACCTCTCCCACGATGGAGACGCCGCCCCCGAGGAAGGAGGTGAAGAGGGTCAGCGAGATCGCCGCCCCGATGGCACCGCCCAGGGAGGAGGCCATCTTGTAGATGCCCGCGCCGGCACCCGCCTGCGACGCAGGCAGGTTGGCCAGGGCCGCGTCCGTCGACGGGGTGGCGTAGAAGGCGAGGCCGACTCCGAAGAGCGCGTAGGCGATGACCGCAAGGATCTCGTACTGGCCGACGAGCAGGTTGGTGGGGAGCAGGGCCACGCAGGCGAGACCGACGATGCCCGAGCCCCAGAGCATCGGCTTGCGCGGGCCGAAGCGGCGCAGCAGGCGCTCGCCGACGCGGATGAAGGCGATGATGGCGAGCGCGTAGCCGATGGTGAGCAGTCCGGCCTTCCACGGGTCGAACAGCTCGGGCCGGGCGATCTGAAGCATCTGCTGGCTCACGATGAGCAGGCCGATCGTGCCGTTGAGCAGGAAGTTGGACAGGGTCGCCCCGGTGAACGTCGTGTTCTTGAAGAGGGCGAAGTCGATGAAGGGCACCTCGCGCGAGCGCTCCAGGCGCACGAACGTCGCCGTACCGAGCACGGCCACACCGCCCAGCCCGAGCGTCGTGGGGCTCGTCCAGCCGATCTGGCGCCCGAAGATGAGCACCACCATGAGGGCGAGCATCGTGACCATGAAGACCGCGAGGCCGGCCGTGTCGAACCGGCGGCGCGTCGCCGGTTCCGCCTTGCTCTCGGGGGCACCCCGCATGAGCAGGATGGAGACGATCGAGACGACGATCGAGACGTAGAAGATCGCCCTCCAGTCGTACACGGACGCGACGAACCCGCCGAACAGCGCGGCCACGCCCGAGCCACCCCAGGAGCCGATGGACCACATCGACACGGCCCGCTGGCGCTGGGGTCCGTCCCAGTAGGCCTTCACGAGGGCCATCGTGGCCGGCATGATGCAGGCCGCCGAGAGGCCCTGGAGGGCGCGGCCGGTCAGCAGCATCGGCAGGGCCGCGGAACCGGAGGCCAGGGCGAGGAGCAGGGAGCCGGCGATGTTGAGGATGTTGCCGGCCAGGGCGACCCTGCCGCGGCCGATGCGGTCGGCGAGGCCCCCGAAGAAGACGATGAACAGGCCGGAGAACAGGGCGGTGACCGACACCGCGAGGTTCATCTGGTTGAGGTCGACGAGCGGTCGGGCCACCTGGTCGATCGGTCCGCCGTTGATGTCCGCGAGGATGGCGCGCGCGATCGTGCCGACCGTCCCGGCGAACATCCAGAAGGTCAGCACGCCGGCCACGATGCCGGCGAGGAGCTTGTCGTTCCCGTGGAACGTCGGCTTCGCCGTGGGGTCGGCCACAGCGTGGGTCATGGTCACTTGGGGTCCTTTCCGAGATAGGCCAGCGCCGCGACGACGATGGCCTCCGTGCCCGTGTCAAGGGTGGGCTGGATGAGAGGGGCGAAGAACGGGGAGTGGTTGGGCACCCCTCGTCCCGCCGGGAAGCCACCGACTCCCCAGTAGGTGTACGGGGTGCCGAAGGCGTCCGGGACGCGGCTGAAGTCCTCGCTGGCCGGGATGCGGCCGAGCTCAACCACCCGGTGGGCACCGAAGTGCTGACGGAACGCCTCCGTCACGGTCGCCGTGACCTGGGGGTGGTTGTCGGTGAGGGGGAACTGGTCGTAGTACTCGAAGGACGGCGGCTGTGGCGAGCCGGCCGCCGCACACTCTCCTCGCACGATCCGTTCGACCGCGGCGATGACGCGGGAGCGGACGTCCAGGTCGTAGGCGCGCAGGTTCACCAGCAGGGTGGCCCGGTCGGGGATGACGTTGCTCTTCGTGCCGGCCGTGCTCGAGCCGACGGTGACGACCGCGAACTCGGTCGGCGCGACCTCACGGGAGACGACGGTCTGCAGCCTCAGCACGATCGAGGCCGCGAGGACGACGGGGTCGACGCCCAGGTGCGGCATCGAACCATGCGATCCCTTGCCGTAGACGGTGATCCGGACGCTGTCCCCGGCGGAGAGCACCGGGCCGGCCTGCGTGCCGACAACGCCCGACTCGTGGCTGAGCACGTGCTGGCCGAACGCCACGTCGGTGCGTGGGACGAGCGAGGTGAGCCCGCCCTCGACCATGGCCCGAGCGCCCTCCGCGGTCTCCTCGGCCGATTGGAACAGGGCGACGAACGTGCCCGACCAGGCCCCGGGCTCCGACGCCAGCAGGTCGACGGCGCCGAGCAGGCAGGTGACGTGGGCATCGTGACCGCACGCATGCATGAGGCCCACGGCCGCTCCGGAGTCGTCCACCGCGGTGTCCGTTGACGCGTAGTCCACGCCGGTCTCCTCCGTGACGGGCAGTCCGTCGATGTCCGCCCGGTGGAGCACGACCGGGCCGGGGCCGTTCCTGAAGATGCCGACGACGCCGCCGCCCACCTCGACGACCTCGCCGCCGGCGGCGCGCAGGCGCTCCGCGATGACGGCGCGGGTCCGGGTCTCCTGCATGCTCAGCTCCGGGTGGGCGTGCAGATCGCGGTAGAGCCGCTCCTGCCACACGCGCGTCGCGCTGAGGCGAGCTAGGACCTTCTCGGCTGCGGGCATAGGGGTCTTCCTCTCGACGGGGTCGGTGC
>DAIESZ010000348.1 GCA_027346035.1 Propionibacteriaceae bacterium | reverse complement strand
AGGTGCGGGTCAGAGCCTCGAGATCAGCGAGGAGAGGATGCCCTGGGCGAAGTAGATGACGAAGGCGACACTGATCCCCCACATCAGCGGATGCACCTGCCGAGCCTTGCCCTTGACCGTCTTGATCAGCGCGTAGGTGATGAACCCGGCGCCGATGCCCACCGTGATCGAGTAGGTGAACGGCATGAGCACGATCGTGAGAAAGGCGGGGATGCCGTCTTCCACGTCGTCCCAGCGCACGTGCAGCACCTGGGTCATCATGAGGAAGCCCACGAGGGCGAGCACGGGAGCAACCGCCTCGCTCGGCACCATGTTCACCAACGGGGTGAGGAACAGCGCGACGACGAACGCCGCGCCGGTGACGACCGAGGCGAGGCCGGTGCGCGCCCCCTCACCGACGCCGGAGGCCGACTCGATGTAGGCGGTGTTCGAGGACGACGATCCGAGTCCACCGGCGACCGCGGCGAGCGCGTCGACGAGCAGGATCTCCTTGAGATGCGGGGGGTTGCCCTGCGGGTTGAGCAGGCCGCCCTCCTGGCCGATCGCGACGACCGTCCCCATCGTGTCGAAGAAGTCGGCCAGCATCAGGGAGAACACGATGAGCACCACGCCGAGCACGATGCTCAGGTGGAACCTGCCATCGGGGGCGAAGGCCCCGAACATGTCGACCTTGCCGAGCAGCCCGAGCTTGGGCCACCCGAAGTCGGACAGGTTCGGCAACGCGGGCACGTTGAGTTCCCACCCGGTCGGGTTCACCGATCCGTCGGCGCGGAACATCGGCCCCACCTTCGCGACGGCCTCGACGATGATCGCGATGACGGTGGTCGCCAGGATCGCGAGCAGCATGGCTCCCCGGACCCGCTTGACGAACAGCAGCACGACGAGGAAGAAGCCGATCACGACCACGGCGATCGGCCAGCCCTCGAGCGAGCCGTTGACGCCGAGTTCGACCGGGACCGATCCGCTCGGCTTGCGCACGACGCCGGAGTCCATGAGGCCGACGAAGGTGATGAACAGGCCGATCCCGACGCTGATCGCGGTGCGCAGGGCCGGCGGCACCGCCTTGAAGACCGCCTGTCGGAACCCCGTCATCACCGCGATGGCGATGCCGATGCCCTCCCAGACCACCAGACCCATGGCCTGGGGCCAGGTCATGGTCGGTGCGATGGTGTACGCGATCAGCGCGTTGAGCCCGAGTCCGGTGGCGATGCCGAGCGGGTACCGCCCCCACACGCCCATCGCGATCGTCATGACCGCCGCGACGAGCGCCGTGACCGCGGCCACCATGAGCTGCGAGTGGTGCACCGCAGCCCAGTCGATGTTCTTCTGGGCCGCGTCGAGGAACTTCGGCTGACCCGACAGCAGCAGCCCCCGCTTGTCGGTGGCCGCGCCGATGATGATGGGGTTGAGCGCCAGGATGTAGGCCATGGCGAAGAAGGTGACCAGGCCGCCGCGCACCTCGCGCGAAACGGTCGAGCCACGGTGGGTGATTTCGAACCAGCGATCAAGACCACTCAGCTGCGTGGGGTTCAGATGTCCTGGCGGCGTGACGGGCGCCGCCTTCGGAGAGTTGGTGACCATGCGGTCATGGTATTGGGAGCCCGCCCGGGCCTAGAATCGGCCTCCATGAATGGGATGCCGGTCGGAACCCCCGAGGCTCCCCACCCGGAGCACCACCACTTCGTGCAGGCTCCCGTCCGTCCCCTCGATGAAGACGGCATCGCCGCGACCATCACCGGAACCGCGCTGTTCGCCCTCGTCACCGTCGTGCTGGTGATCATGAGAGCCCGTTTGGACGCCGCGGGGCACGGCTGGTGGCTGTGGGTCGGCGTCACGGGTGTCGCGGTCGGCGGCATCGGCTATCTCTACTGCCGGCGGCGCGCCGCACGGGGCGCCTGAGCCCGCCAGGGATCAGTCGAAGAGGTTGGTGTCGATCGAGATCGTGTCGAACAGCGGCTCGCCCAGTTCGATACCCCGCTCATCGGCGACGACGTCGGAGTGACCCCCGCAGCCATGATCGACGCTCACCACGCGGGCGTCGAACGGCGTGTACTCGTTCGTGCAGGCCCCGAACAGCCGGCCAAGTCCACCGCCGAGCCGCACGAAGTAGCCGCAGGTGACGCAGGACGCCGGCGCCTGGGAGGTCGCCGTGTCGTCGGGCCCCCCGTCACCCGCGAGCCAGCGCTCCGCCGTCTCCGCACGCCCGAACGCCGAGAGCACACGCTCGCGACCGAGACCGAGCTCGGCGACGACGGCACGGGTCTGGACCCACTCGGCCGGGTCGCCGTCGGCGGCCTGCTCACCGCCGGTGAAACCCGGCTCGAGCCGCGGGTCGTTGTCGGGGGTCGGCAGGAGCGTGCCCGGGGCAAGGTCGCCGGGGCGGATCCGGTCACTCCACGGCACCCACCCGGGCGCGAGCAGCGCCTCGTCTCCGGGCAGCAGAACCACCTCGTTGACGGTCGCCGAGCGCGCACGGCTGGCCCGGACGAGGGTAACGGCCCAGTGCCATCCGACGTAGCCCGGGTGGGGGCACTCGAACAGATGGGTGACCACGCGTTCGGCCTCGACGACCACACCGAGATGCTCACCGACCTCGAAGTCTCCGGCCTGCTCGACTGCGGCCGTGCGGGCCACGTCGATGGACGCGGCCGTGACGGCGTCCGGCTTGGGCGCCTTGGCCACTGGACGCTGGCTCACAGTTCCAGCTCGTCGGCCACGGACCGCAGAAGTTGAGCGATGCTGGCGCTGTGCCGGGAGTCGGGGTAGCGGCCGTGACGGTATCCGTTGCCGAGACCATCGAGGAGCTTGATGAGATCTTCGACGATCACCACCATCTGCTCGGGCTTCTTGCGCAACGCCTTCGACAGCGAGGGTGGCTGGTCGACGAGACGCAACGACAGCGCCTGCTCTCCGCGGCGTCCCTCGACGATGCCGAACTCGACCTTCTGCCCAGGCTTGAGCGACGCGACGCCCGCGGGCAGCACCGAAGAGCGGACGTAGACGTCGCCGCCCTCGTCCTTGGTGATGAAACCGAAACCCTTGTCGGCGTCGTAGAAACGCACCTTGCCGATTGCCACTGCTTCTCCACTCGTCGCCAGCTTGCCGACCAAGACTAGCTGGCCCCCGGTACGGCGACCAGTCGACCACGATGTGTCGGCTGGGAAACCAGGCGGTCAGGTTGATAGAATGACAAAATCCGCCCGACGCAGGTTCTCGGGGCGGCCCAACCTCTTCGCTTCCCCAGACTCCCGCCTTCGTCCTTGGACCCAGAATGCCCTTGTCCGCTCGCCTGCGCGCGACTTTTCGCGCGTCGGTGCTCACCCGTCCCGGCTATTGGAATTACGTGGTCGCCATGTTGTTCGGCGGCACCGGCTTCTGGGTGGCCCGCATCGCCCAGGACTGGCTCCTGTTGAAGCTCACCAACAGCCTGGTGATGGTCGGCCTCGCCCAGGCTCTGCAGAACGCCCCGTTGCTGCTGCTCGGGCTGTTCGGCGGCGTGCTGGCCGACAGGTTCAGTTCCCGCACCCTGCTGCTCATCGCCCAGTCCGGGGTGGCGCTCAGCGCGGTCGCCCTCGGCGTGCTGACGATCAGCGGCGAGGTGCGCCCCTGGCATGTGCTCGCGGCCGCGGTGTTCGTCGGGTTCACCCAGGTACTCGAACAGCCGGCCCGCGCGGCGATGGTGCCCCTGTTGTCGGGCCCGAAGCTGCCTCAGGCCCTGTCGCTCAACTCGGTGGCCTTCCAGGGCTCCGGGTTCTGGGGCCCCGCCCTGTCGGCCATCCTCATCGCGACGGTGGGCACCGGGTGGGCGTTCATCGCCAACGCCGCCGGCTGCCTCGTGACGATCGTGCTCATCACGCTGATCCGCCAGTTGCCGGTTCCGCTCGTCACCGGATCGCGGCCCACGGTACGTGAGGGCATCACGACCATCCGACGCACCAGCCAGATCGCCTGGACGATGGTGCTCGTCGGGGTCTTGTCTCTCACCCTGCTCAACATGCCGGTGATCTACGCCGACATGGCCACTCACGTGTTCCACCAGGGCATCGACGGCTACGGCCAGTTCAACTCCCTGGCGGCCCTCGGCTCGGTCGCCGGCTCGGCTCTCGCCGGTCGCTTCCTGGCTCCCGCCCGGCTGCGGGTGCTGACGATCAGCCTGGGGGTGATCGCCGTGCTGATGGCCGCGGCCGCGCTGTCGCCCTGGCCGGCGCTGTTCGGGGCGATCATCCTCCTCGCCGCGTTGATGTCGGTGATGTTCACGCTGCGAGCGAGCGGCCTCATCCAGATGTCCACCGTCCAGGAGGCCCGCGGCCGGGTGATGAGCGTCTACATCATCGTGCTGCTCGGGGGGCAGGCCATCGGCGGTCCGATCATGGGCCGGTTCGTCGATGCCGTCGGCGGGCGCACCGCCCTCATGTCCAGCGCGTTGGTCGCCGCGGTCGCCGCGACGATCCTCGCCTGGTGGATGGGCCACGCCTCGGGGCAGACCCAGAACCTGTCGCAGCGCACCCAGGCCCGGGCCCGGGTGATCTTCACGATCACCCCACCAGGCGAGCGGACTCCGCGCACCCGTCAGGCCCACCTTCCGCACAAGGCCCGCAAGCTCGGCATCAGGCCGGTCGATCTTCCGGTCCGGCGGCTGAGGCATCCCTCGATAGAATCACCGCGTGGCTGACTGGAGGGATGGTGTCGAGTACGCGCCGACGAGGCGACCGTACGGATTCGCCACGCCGCGCGCAGAGCCCCTGCCCGAACCGCCGCCCACGACGCACCTAGCCGACGGGCACCCGGTGACGCCGCCGGACACCTTCTCCGCTCCAGCGGCACCCCCGCTGCGCGACCTGAGTCCGCGCACCGACACCGGCCGAGACCCGCACGCGGCCTTCGACTCGGCATCGGCGGGATTCACCGGCGCCAGCGCCTGGGGGATCGTCACCCATCACGGCCCCGATGGGTGGTCGCCCACCGAACCGCTCGGCCTGTCCGGCGATGCGCGCTCGACCCGCACCGACTTCGCGCCGCCGACGGGTCCCCCGGTGGTGGCGGCCCTGCCCGGTCGACCCGGGCCCGCGCCCGAGGGCCTCCCGGTGAACCGACCGCCCGCGCCCGCCGCCCATCCCGCGCCCGCCGCCTATCCCCCGCCCGGGAGCTACCCCCCGCCCGGGAGCTACCCTCCGCCCGGGAGCTACCCGCCGACGGCGTCCGAGCAGGCCACCCGCCCCGGATCGAGCGCGATGACCTGGCTGCTGGTGCTGCTGCTCCTGGGCGGGGCGGTCATGCAGTCGCTGTCGATCCTGTTCCTCATCGGCGGCGGGGTGGTGGTGCGCCTGGTCAGGCCCCGACGCCCCATGCTCGTCACGGTGATCAGCGTCGGCGCGGGCATCGTGTTCCCGGTGCTGGCGTTCCTGGCCGTGATCGCCGAGCCCTACGACATACTCGGCGCCGTGTCCCCGATGAGCCAGATCGTGTGCTTCGCCCTGGCCGTCGTGGCGACGATCACCCTCGCCATCGGGGGGTCGCGTCGGTGAGCGCCGGACGCTCGCTCGCCGATGTGATCCGGAGCCTCGATCCGGCGGGTGTCGAGCGGCTGCTTGCGGCCCGGCCCGGCCTCGCGCTGCCACGGCCACTGAACCTCGAAGATCTGGCCGAGCGGGCCGCGAGTCCCACGAGCTCACGGCTGGCGATCGACCGGCTGACCGCCTGGGAGCGGCGGGTCTGCACCGCCCTGGCGGCCAGCCCCGAGGACATCTCCACCCGACGGCTCGCGGCCCTGATGCAGGCAGACCGACCCGCCGTGGAATCGGCCGTGGGCCACCTCGCCCGGCTGGCCCTCGCCTGGGGCAGCGACCGCGGCTGGCGGCTCACCTCCGGCGCCCGGCAGGCGCTCGGTCCGTTCCCCGCGGGGCTCGCTCCCGAGTCACCGAGCCCGATGACCGACGCGGACATCGATGCGGCGCTCACCCGCTCCGGTGATGACGTGCGGAAGTTGCTCGAACGGCTGATGTGGGACACCCCCGTCGGTCAGGTGCGCGATGCCGACCGGCGCGGCAACGGCGATTCCCCCGCCGATAGGGCGCTGGCCGCGAGGCTGCTCCGCGCCCGCGACGCGCACACCGCGATCCTTCCCCGTGAGGTATCGCTGCGACTGCGCGGTGGGCGACTGTTCCAGCACCCCGTGCCGTCGGCGGTGCCCCCGTGGCCGACCGCCGACGGCCCCGATCCGCGCGCCGACCGGGCGGGGCTCGGCGCGGCCTTCGAACTGATCCGGCTCGTCGAGCAGACCGTCGACGACTTCGGCCTGCAGGTTCGGCGCCCCCTCGCGTCGGGCGGGCTGAGCCGCAAGCACATCACCGCGGTGACCGCCGCCATCGGATCGCCCGCCACCGCGACGCTGGTCCTCGAGTTGTGCCGCGCAACGGGCCTGCTCGCCACCGACGGGCGCGCCTGGCTCCCGACAATGGCCTTCGACCGGTGGGCCTCAGCCCCCGACCGGCGGCGTTGGCAGATCCTGGTCGAGGCGTTCCGCGCAATGGCGGCCTGGCCCGGTGCCGGCGCCCTGCTCACCCCGGGCGAGGATGTCGCGTGGGCCGCGCCGATGCGGACCCTGCTCCTCGACGAGTTGCGCGCCGCGCCCGCCGGCGTGGCGGTGACCGGCGAGCTGCTCACTGCCCGCCTGGCCTGGCTGCGGCCCCTCTGGGATACCGAGGATCTCCCCCGAAGGATCGACCAGGTGCTCCGCGAACTGACCCTGCTCGGGTTCGTGGCGCTCGGACGCCGCAGCGCCCTCGCCGATCCCGGCCACGAACCGGACTTCCCCGACCACGTCGAGCGGGTCATCATCCA
>DAIESZ010000337.1 GCA_027346035.1 Propionibacteriaceae bacterium | reverse complement strand
TCGACCACCTCTGGAATCATGAGGGTGGGCGGCAACAAGAAGGGTGCCTTCACCCGCGACCGCCAGCCGAAGTCGGCGGCGCACCACCTGCGGGCCCGCTGGACCCGCGGCATCAGCAAGCGTGCATGACGTCGCCGGCGGCGATCGCATCTGCCAAGGAGAGGACAAGGACATGACGGAACTGGCCAATGTCGGGGTGGTGGGGATGGCGGTGATGGGCTCGAATCTGGCCCGCAACCTCGCCCACCACGGATTCAGGGTCGCGATCTTCAACCGCACGGCGTCCCGGACCGACGCCGTGATCGCCGAGCACGGCGACGAGGGGACGTTCCTGCCGGCACACACGATCGAGGACTTCGTCGCCTCGATCGAGCGGCCGCGCAGCGTCATCCTGATGGTCAAGGCCGGCCCGGCCACCGACGCGACCATCGAGGACCTGCTGCCGCATCTCGAACCCGGCGACATCATCATGGACGGCGGCAACTCGTTCTTCCGCGACACCATCCGCCGCGAGAAGGAGCTGTCGGACAAGGGCTTCCACTTCGTCGGCGCCGGCATCTCCGGCGGCGAGTACGGCGCCCTGACCGGCCCGTCGATCATGCCGGGCGGCAGCCCGGAGAGCTACAAGGTGCTCGGCCCGATGCTCGAGGCGATCTCGGCGCACGTCGGCGACGAGCCGTGCTGCGCGTGGATGGGTCCCGACGGCGCCGGTCACTTCGTCAAGATGATCCACAACGGCATCGAGTACTCCGACATGCAGGTGATCGGCGAGGCGTGGATGCTGCTGCGCGGAGCCGGGTTCTCCAACGCCGAGTGCGCCGACATCTTCGCGGAATGGAACAGCGGGGATCTCGACTCCTATCTCATCGAGATCACCAGCGACGTGCTGCGTCAGAAGGATCCGCGCACCGGGCAGGATCTCGTCGACGTGATCAAGGACCGCGCGCTGATGAAGGGCACCGGCACGTGGACCGTGCAGACCGCCCTCGATCTCGCGGTGCCGGTCAACGGCATCGCCGAGGCGGTGTTCGCCCGGGCCGAGTCGAGCCACGACGACCTCCGGGCGGCGTCCCGCGACACGTTGCAGGGCCCCGACGGCACCGTGAGCGTCGACGACCGGGAGCGGTTCGTCGACGACGTGCGCAACGCGCTGTGGTGCGCCAAGGTCGTGTCGTACTCCCAGGGCTTCGACCAGATCCGCACCGCCGGTCATGAATACGGCTGGGACATCAACGTGGCCGACGCCGCGAAGATCTGGCGCGACGGCTGCATCATCCGGGCCAAGCTGCTCGAGCGGATCCGCCGGGAGTACGCCGACACCCCTGAACTGGTCTCGTTCATGGCGGCGCCGTCGGTGGCCCCCGAACTCGGCAAGTACCAGGACTCCTGGCGTCGCGTGGTGGCGGTGGCGGCGGGCTCCGGCGTGCCGGCCCCGGTGTTCTCGGCGACCCTGGCCTACTACGACATGGCCCGGGCGCCGCGGGTGAACGCGGCGCTCACCCAGGGACTGCGCGACTTCTTCGGCTCGCACACCTACGAGCGGGTCGACGCGCCGGGCAGCTGGCACCTCACCTGGTCGGGCGACCGCAGCGAGGTCGAGGCCTGATCCGAGCGGTGCCGGGATCTTCCGCCCCGACACCGTCCACGAGTACAGTCTCCTGGAAACTGACATCGCGGTCAGTTTCCAGGAGACATCATGGAATCGATCACCAAGTACCGCCAGCCGGACGCCGTGCTGCGGGCGATCATCGAGCGGGCCTTCGGGAACGCAGCCGTGCCCGCCCGGGACGGCTTCGCCACCGAGATGGCTCACGGGTGGTTCAACGTCGCCTACCGGCTCGATCTCGCCGACGGGCGCGCGGTCGTGCTGAAGATCGCCCCGCCGCCCGGCGTCGAGGTGATGACCTACGAGCGGGACATGATGGCCGGGGAGGTCGCGGCCCTCCGGCTGATCCGCGAGCGGACCTCCGTGCCGGTGCCCGGGGTGCACCATTACGACGCCACCCACGAACTCGTCGACGCCGACTGGTTCGTGATGGCGCTGGTCGAGGGCGACAACGTCGGCATGATCAAGGAGTCGCTCACGGCCGACGAGCAGGAGGGATACCTGCGACTCATGGGATCGGCCACCCGCGACCTCAACGCGATCCCCGGTGTCGGATTCGGGCGGTTCAACGCCGACCTCCACCCCTCCTGGCGCGAGGCGTTCGGCCGAGTCCTCGAGGACGTCATCGGTGACGGGGAACGTCGGGGCGTCGACCTCGGCTGGGACTACGCCGAGGTGCGCAGGGTGGTCGCCGACCACGAGCACCACCTGGACGCCGTGCGGCGTCCGGTGTTCTGCGAGTGGGACCTGTGGGACTCCAACATGATCGTGCGCGACGGGAGGCTTGCCGGGATCATCGACCACGAGCGGGCGTTCTGGGGAGACCCGATCATGGAGGCCGGTCTCGTCAGATGGGGCGCCGACCCGGAGTCGAAGCGGCCCTTCCTCGACGGCTACGGACGCGGCCCGCTCACCGACGCCGAGGCGGCCCGGCGGCTCCTCTACGACCTGCACCTGTTCCTCATCATGGTCATCGAAACCGTCTACCGCGGCCACACCACCACCGACCAGTTCGACATGGCCCGTCCGCTGCTCGACGAGGCCATGGCGGCCCTCGGGGCCCGCCGCCGGTGACGGTGGGCGATCGCGGCAGCAGACCCGACCGGGTGGCCGCGCTCGGCACCGAACCGGTCGGACGCCTGCTCGCGCACACGACGCTGCAGACCACCATGGCGGTGGCCACCTACGGCATCTACGCCCTCACCAATGCCTGGTTCGTCGCCCGCGGCGTCGGACCGGTCGCGCTCGCCGCGGTCAACGTCGTCGCCCCGGTGCTGTTGCTTCTCGGGGCGCTGTCGACCACGATCGGCACCGGTGGAGCGTCGGTCATCTCCCGCGCGCTCGGCGCCGGCGACACCCGTCGCGCCGCGGGGGCGGCCGGAACCTGCCTGTCGGCGTTCTGGCTCGGGGCGCTGCTGCTCGGGCTCGCCGGCGTCCTGCTCATCGACCCGCTGCTGGGTTTGCTCGGCGCCACCGGCACGGTGCTCGGCCCCGCCCGCGACTACGCCGTGATCATCCTCGCGGGGGCCGTGTTCGCGACCGGCTTCTCCTCGCTCATGCGCGCCGAGGGCCGGATGGGCTTTTCGACGCTCACGTGGGTGATCCCGGTCGTCACCCAGATCCTGCTCGATCCGCTGTTCATCTTCGGCTTCGGATGGGGCGTGCGGGGAGCGGCTCTCGGCACAGTCGGGGGCCAGATGGTGTCGTCGGCCATGGGCACGTGGTTCTTCCTCGGCCAGCGCCGGCGTCCCTACCGCATCCGTCCCCGTGACCTGGTGCCGCACCGGGCGGCGCTCGCCGAGATCGTGCAGGTCGGCGCGCCCAGCTTCCTCTCGGGATTCGGGCGCACCCTGCTCACCACCGTGATCAACAATCTGCTCGCAGGGTTCGGTGGCGTCGCGGCACTCGGCGCGTTCGCGATCGCCTCCCGGATCGCCACGTTCGCGCTGATGCCGCAACTCGGCATCACCCAGGCCCTGCAGCCGATCGTCGGGTTCAACGTCGGCGCCGGAAACGGCGGGAGGGCGGCGCGGGCCGTGCGGCTCTCGGTGTGGGCGAGCCTCGGCTACGGAGCGCTGACCCTGGGCCTCGTCGCGGGCTGGGCCGGAGCGATCGCCCGGGCGTTCACCGACGACCCCACCGTGGTCGCCGAGGCGACCCGGGCCCTGCGGCTGATCGCGCTGAGCTACCCGGTCGCTGGGCTCGTGGCCCTGGTGGCAGCCGCCTACCAGTCGGTGGGACGCGCGCTGCCGTCGCTGTGGCTGTCGGTGGGCACGCTCGCGGGGATCAAGGTGCCCGCGGTGCTGCTACTGGCCGGGTTCGGGCTTGCCGGGATATGGGCGAGCTTCCCCGTCGGCGAACTGCTCTCGGCGCTCGTAGCCCTGGTGGTGCTGCGGGGACTGACGGGCGCGCCCGTGCGGGTGACGGCCGGCCGGTGAACGATCCGCGTCCCGGCTCCGGGGCGCAGCACGCGACGTTCATCCGGGGGCAACCGTGATGTCACGCTATTTGAACCATCCGGTCATCTTCCTTCCCTAGCGTCACGTCCGGACACGC
>DAIESZ010000325.1 GCA_027346035.1 Propionibacteriaceae bacterium | reverse complement strand
TGCCGTGTCGGCGTACAGCTCGATCTGCGCCGGCAGGTTCGATCCGGTGTTCTTCTCCTCCCACATGGTGAGCGGAGCGTTCTGCGAGTAGCGCAGGTTGAGCCTCGTGTAGGCGTTGTAGACGCCGAGGGAGAGCGGACGTTCGTCGGTGCCGTCGGTGAGCACGTGCTGTCCGCGCTTGCCCATGACGATCGCGGTGCCGGTGTCCTGGCACATCGGCAGCACGCCGCCGGCGGCGATGTTGGCGTTCTTCAGCAGGTCGAGGGCGACGAACTTGTCGTTGGGGCTGGCCTCGGGATCGTCGAGGATCGACGCCAACTGCCGGAGATGGGCCGGACGCAGGTAGTGGGCGATGTCGTGCATCGCGGTCTCGGTGAGCAGGGTGAGCGCCTCGGGCGCGACCCTCAGGAACAAGCGCCCGTCGGGGCCCTCGACGGTCTCGACACCCTCGGTGGTGAGCAGCCGGTACGGCGTCGCATCCTCACCGATCGGCAGCATGTCCTCGTATGCGAAATCAGCCATGGCAACCTCCACGGTCATCCTAGAGGGACGCCGGCGGCGTCCGGGCGCGGGGCGGGGTGGGGCCTCAGCCACCCAGCACGAGATCCGTGTAGGGGTTGCGGAACTTGCCGCCCGGGTCCATCCGGTGGAACAGGTTGAGGGCGTCGTGGACACGCGGGTAGAGCGGGGCGATGGCCTCGGCGCTCATCGCGTGCACCTTGCCCCAGTGCGGACGTGCGCCGAACGGGGCGAGCGCGTCGCGGATCAGCGGCACGAGCGCACCGACCGCGGTGACGTCGTCGGTCCAGGTGAAGTGGATCGCCAGGCTGTCGCGCCCGTAGGCGGGGCTGAGCCACAGGTCGTCGGCGGCGATCGTGCGCAACTCGGTGACCAGCAGGTGCTCCCGGATCCTCGGCCCGAGCCGACGGACCGTTCGCAACGCCTCGGCAGCGGCCTCGATCGGCACGAAGTATTCGGTCTGGATCTCCCGCCCGTCCGACGGCGTGGCGTCCAACCGGAAGTGCGGCAGGCGCCACGCCCAGGGTCCGGCGATGCCCTGCAGCGTCGTGTTGTCCTCGGCCGTCTCGACGATCTTCACCTGATGTTCGGTGGGCCGGACGCCGAACCGCTCGACCGGGTCGTCGGCGGCGTCCCCGTCGAGCCGGCTCTTGACCCACACCTGCTGGACGGCCTCGCCCATCCAATCGGTGAACACGCTGACGCTGTAGCCGGCGCCGAGCACCGCGAGCGGATCGGCCAGCAGGTCGGCCCAGCGGACGCCCAGGTAGACGTCCTGGCGCACCTGGTAGCTCGGCTCGACGGCCAGACCGATCCGCACGATGGGACCGAGCCGCCCGAGCGAGACGACCGACCCGGGGAAGTCCGCGGACCCCGCCGACTCGGTGCGCAGGTCGCCGGCGGGCCCGACGAAGCTCAGCGACCGCACGGCCGTCGACAGGCTGCCGTTGCCGAGGCCCGACCCGTGGGTTCCGGTCGAGATCGCCCCGGCCACCGAGATGTGTGGCAACGACCCCATGTTGTGCAACGCGAGGCCGCGTTCCTCGAGCCAGGTGGCCAGTTCGCCGTACCGGGTGCCACCTCCGCATGTCACGACGTCGCCGTCGAGGGTGATGTCGGCGGGGATGTCGACGACGCTCACCAGGGTGCCGTCGACGTCGGCGATGTCGTTGAACGAGTGGCGGGTGCCGACCGGGCGCACGGCCTCGGACGCCGCAACCGCCCGGCGCACCTCGTCGATCGTCGTCGCGGCGACGAGCGAGCCGCGGAATTCGTAGGTGCCGGACCAGGTGCGCATGCCGGCCATGCAATCAGACCCCCGCATCCGCGCCACGAATGCCCATCGGCCGGACAACCGTCCAAAGAGATATTCTTGGCCGTGGAAAAGCTGATCGGAGGGCGCATGCCAGGAACCCGCGGACGCCGCCCGGCCGGGTCGACCGCGCGGCAGGACATCGCCACCGCGGCGAAGCGTCAGTTCGCCGAGTCCGGGTACCCGGGCACGACGATCCGGTCGATCGCCCGCGAGGCGCGGGTCGATCCGCGCCTGGTCACTCACTACTACGGAAGCAAGCAGCACCTCTTCATGGAGGTGTTCGATCTGCCGCTCATGCCCGAACGGATCATCGACACCGCCCTCGCCGAGGCCTCCGGCGGAGAGGTGCCGTTCGGGTTCGTCTTCGCCCGCGAACTCGTGCGACTGCTGCGCACTCCCGAGTTCGCGCAGGCGGCGAGCGGCATGCTCCGGGCGGCGGCCACCGAACCCGAGGCCGCGGCCCTCATCAGCGTGTTCATCCGCGAACGGATCATCGGCCCGCTGCTCGCGAGGATCGGACGCGACACCGACCCGTTGCGCGGGGTGCTGGCGGGCAGCCAGGTGGCCGGCCTCGTGCTGTCGATGCTGGTGGTTCAGGTCGAACCCCTTCCCAGCGCCGATGAGGATCGCCTCGTCGCGCTGCTGGGCCCGGTGTTCCAGCACTACCTGATCGGGTCGGAGCCGCCCTCCGCACCGGCCGGGGGCCCGCCGGAGGGGGTGGCCGGGCGTCCCGGATCGGCCCGCGCACTTGCCTCTCCCCCCACCAGTGCGACTACCGTCGTCCCTATGTCTTCAACCAGCACTCGTCGTGAACCGTCACGCCGCGAGAGACCGCTCCCCGACGGCATGACCGCTGCCGATCATCCGCTGCCCTCCATCGGCATCGAGACGCCGCAGTGCCGCGGCCGCGTGCTCCGGCAGGGAGCACAGGTGCTCGAATGGGCACCGACGGCGACCGGACCGGTGCTGTGGGTCTCCTCGAAGTCCCGCTTCTCCGCCGGAGAACCGGTGCGGGGCGGCGTCCCGGTCTGCTTCCCCTGGTTCTCGACCGGTGTCGACGGCCACCACAAGCCCTCGCACGGGATCGCCCGCGTCAGCACCTGGCAGCTCATCGAGAGCGGAATGCCCGACGGCATCGGCCACCTGCTGTTCCAGCTGAGCTCCGACGACATCACCGACAGCGCCGCACCCGACGCCCTGCCCGGGGGCGCCACGGCCTACCTCTCGGTCGGCATGGCGGACAAGCTGCGCATCGACCTCACGGTCCAGGCCGGCACCGAGGAGTTGACGTTCGAGGAGGCGCTGCACACCTACTTCTCGGTGGGTGAGGTGAAGCAGGTGAGCATCGAGGGACTCGACGGGCTCGGCTACCTCGACAAGACGGCTGCGGGAGCGCGCCGAACCCAGGACGGTGACGTGCGCTTCGAGGGCGAGGTCGACCGCATCTACGACCACGACGGGAGCGCGCGGATCGTCGATCCACTGCTGCACCGCACGATCACCGTGGCGAAACGCAACTCGGCCAGCACCATCGTGTGGAGCCCGGGGCACGAGCAGGTCAGCACGATGGCCGACGTGCTGGAGACCGACTGGAACGCGTTCGTCTGCGTCGAGTCGGGCAACGTGGGTGATCACGCCGTCACCCTGCAGCCCGGCCAGAGCCACACGATGACCATGGTCGTCGACATCGCCCTCACCGCCACCCAGCCCGACGCCTGATCCTTCGGACCCGGGCGCCGGGCGCCCGGGTCCGAAGGATCAGGTCCTGGCGGCCCAGGGCCCGGCCACTGGCGTCGGGGTCACCCCGGGCAGCCAGGCGAGCAGCCAGCCCGCCCCGGCCAGGCACAGGACGCCGGTCACCAACCCGGCGGCCGCGACCGGCGCCACGAGCGTGACCAGGCTGACGCTGGCCGGTCCGAGCAGGCGTCCGACGCCGGTGAACGCGTTCCACCGGGCCAGGTGGGCGGTGCGTGCGTGCTCGGGCGACAGATCCACGCCGAGGGTCATCAGGATGCCCGCCCCGAACCCATTGCCGAGCGCGACCAGCGCCGCCGACACCGCGAGCGCGACGACCGCGCCGGTGTGGGAGCGGCCGCCCACCGTCAACGCGAGCACGGTGAGCGTCACGTAGCCGACCCCCATGACGCCGAGACACGGCACGACCACGGCGGTGCGACCGTAACGGTCCATCAGCGTGCCGGCCGGCACGAACATCGTGATCTCGATGAGCGCGGCGATCCCGAACACCAGCGAGATCGTCGAGGGGGGCAGGCCGAGCGCGGCACCCAGCAACGGGAGGATGATCGGCCGGCTGACCCGTCCCATCATCAGCGGGGTGATGCCGAGGGTGGTCAGCACCATGCTGGTGAGGGCCGGGCGCCCGGGACCGTACGGTGACGCCTCCCGTGGATCGATGCGTGGCAGCGGACCTGGCGGCCGCACCGACGGCGCGGGCTCTGATCCGCTGTGCGGCACCATGAACACGGTCACGAGGACGGTGGCGAGCAGGTCGGCGGAGATCGCCAGCGCGTAGACCCAGCGCAGGTCGCTGATCGAGATCACCGCCGCGCCGAGCAGCGGCCCCACCACCTGGCCCACGCGCATCATGCCCCCGAACGTCGACATGCCGCGGGCCCGGTACCGGGGCGGCAGCTCGCTGCCGAGGTACGCCTGCCGACCGAGCATCCACACCTGGCCGCACGCGGAGACGACCGAGAAGGCGAGCAGGAACGCCCAGCGGTGCGCCGAATCGTTGCCGTGGACTTCGGCGTCCCACACGATCGCGAACGCGGTGGCGTTGGACGCCACCATGCCCAACCCGGTGACGATGAGGCTGCGCTGCTCACCGAACCGGGCCATCAACCGTCCGATCGGGATCGGCCCGACGACCCCGATGATGCCGGTGATGATCGTGAGCCCGGCCGCTGCGGGGATGCTGAACCCGAGCCGCAGGGCGATGAGCGGCAGCACGGGGACGAGCGCCGTCCGCCCGATCGACCCGCTGAGCGTGGGGATGTAGATCGGCAGTGCGAGCCGCCGGAGCACCGTCCCCACGGCAGCATCGGGCTGGCGGGCGGACGTCATGACGCCCACCCTATGCTCGCGTTCCCGCTGGTCGC
>DAIESZ010000322.1 GCA_027346035.1 Propionibacteriaceae bacterium | reverse complement strand
GACCAGGCCGAGTTCCTCTCCAAGCACCGCGAACACGAAGTCGTTCTGGGCGCCGTCGGCGAGCGCACCCCACTTCTGCCGGGACGCTCCGAGTCCGACCCCCCACCAGCCTCCGGAGGCCAGGCCGTAGATCGCGCTGAGCGGCTGCTGGGACGCACCGACGTCCTGGCTAGTACCGAGAAAGCTGAAGATGCGGGTCATCCGGTTGGGACTGGCGATGATCAACCCGGCGAAGGCCAGCCCCGCTCCGACGAGCAGCAACAGGAGCAGGCGGCCCTGGATCCCGACGATCCACAGCACGGCCATGAACAGACCGGCTATGACCACAGCCGTGCCGACGTCCTTGCCGGCGAGCACGAGCCCGATGATGAGGAAGAACGCGAGGAATGCGGGCAGGATCTCGCGGGGGCGATCGAGGACCTTGCGCTTCGCGCTCACCACCCGGGCCAGGATCAACACGAGGGCGAACTTGGCGAACTCCGAGGGCTGCAACTGCACCGGGCCGAGCCGCAGCCAGTTCTTGTGGCCCTTGATGTCGAGACCGAGCGGGGTGAGGCTCGTGAGCAGCAGCAGCACGAGGCTCAGCCCGAATGCCCACACCGCGAGAGCCTGGAGGGTGCGTTCGCTGCGCCGCGACAGCCACCAGGTGATCGGGATGCCGGCGACCAGGAAGACCGCCTGCTTCATCGCGATGCTGTAGGGGCTGTTGCCGAGCGCGACGGAGTAGAGCGACGACGACGACAGCACCATGAGGACGCCGATGCCGAGCAGCAGAGCCGTCGACACCAGCACGAGGTAGTAGTCGGCCAGCGGCCGGGCGAGGGCCTCGGCGAACACACCCGTGCGCGTGCGGGGTGTCTGACCACGTGACGTCGTCAGGGTCGTCATCGCACGGCCTCCTTGTCCGGTGGTGAACCAGTGGTGGTGGGAAGAGTTCGGAACCGATGGGTGGTCGGGGTGCTGCATTCAGTTGTCGGGCCCGCCGGGTCGGGGGCTCAGCCGAGCCCGGCGACCGCGGCGGCGAAATCGTCGCCCCGATGCCCGTAGCTGCGCCACATGTCGAGGCTCGCGCACCCGGGGGCGAGCAGGACCGTGTCACCCGGCCGGGCCATGGTGGCGGCAGCACGGACGGCCTCGTTCATGGCCCCAGTGTCGGGGCGGTCGATGACCACGACGGGGACATCCGGGGCGTGTCGCGCCAACGCCTCGGCAATGACCCCCCTGTCGACCCCCAGCAGCACCGCACCGCGCAGCCGACCGCCGTGGGTGCGCACCAGGTCATCGAAGGTCGTGCCCTTGGCCTGGCCCCCTGCGATCCAGACGATCGAGTCGTAGGCGCGCATCGACGAGTTCGCCGCATGCGGGTTGGTGGCCTTCGAATCGTCGACATAGGTGACGCCGTGCAGTACGGCGACGGTCTGAATACGGTGCCCGCCGATGGTGAGGGCGCGCAGTCCCTCGGTCACCGCCCGGGGCGGCACGCCGAACGATCGGGCGAGCGCGGCGGCGGCAAGGGCGTTCTCGATGTTGTGCGGCGCACTGGGAACCACGTCGCTGACCTTGGCCAGTTCCAGCGCCGAGTCGCGGCGCCGCTCGACGAAGGCGCGGTCGACGATGAGGTCGTCGACGATGCCGAGCATGCTCATGCCGGGCACGCCGAGGGTGAATCCGATGGCCCGGGCGCCCTCGATGACGTCGGCGTCCTCGACCATCCGCTCGGTGCGCGGGTCGGCGACGTTGTAGACGCACGAATGCGACACGTTGTGGTAGATGCGGGCCTTGTCGGCGGCGTACCCGTCAATGCCGGTGACCTCGAACCCGGGCCCCTGGTACCACTCGAGGTGGTCGGGTTGCAGGTTCAGCACGACCGACGAGTGCATCGCCAGCGAATGCGACCAGTGCAGCTGGAAACTCGACAGTTCCACCGCCAGCACGTCGTAGTGGACGCCGTCGAGCACGGTTTCCATGATCGGGCGTCCGATGTTGCCGACCGCACTGGTGCTCAGGCCCGCCGCGTGCAGGATCGACTCGAGCATCTGGGTGGTGGTGGTCTTGCCGTTGGTGCCGGTGACCGCGAGCCACGGCACGACCCGGTCGGGATGCTGCAGCCGCCAGGCCAGCTCGACCTCGCCCCAGATGGGGATGCCGCGGGCCGCGGCCTGGGCCAGCAGCGGCGCGCTCGGCCGCCACCCCGGGGAGGTGATCACCAGGTCGGTGTCGTCGGGAAGGGTGGTCGTCGATCCCGGACCCAGGCGCACGGTGGCGTCCAACATCTCGAGCAGGGTGCCCTTGTCGCTGACGTCGTCGGCCTGCGACTCGTCGAGGACGGTCACCGAACTGCCGAGTTCGAGCAGCCCGTCGGCGGCCGCGAATCCCGAGGAGCCGAGGCCGGCGACCACGATCTTCGCCCGACTCCAGTCGGACAGCCGGTCGGCCGACCCGATCCAGTCCTGACTCATAGCCGAACCACCCACTGCGCGTAGAACAGGCCGAGACCGATCGCCACCGCCACCCCGCCGATGATCCAGAAGCGGATCACCACGGTGATCTCCTCCCAGCCGAGTTGCTCGAAATGGTGGTGGATCGGCGTCATCCGGAAGACCCGGCGTCCGCCGGTGGCCTTGAAGAAGCCCACCTGGATGATCACCGACAGGGTCTCGAGGACGAACAGCGCGCCGAGGATCACGAGCAGCAGTTCGGTGCGGGTGAACACGGCGAACCCGGCCATCGCCCCACCCATCGACAGCGACCCGGTGTCGCCGAGGAAGATCTTCGCGGGCCGGGCGTTCCACCACAGGAACCCGAAACAGGCGCCGGCCATGGCCATCGCCACCACGCTGAGATCGCGCGGATCGCGCACCTCGTAACAGGTCGCGGGCAGCGACGACGCCAGCCGGCACCACTGGTTGTACTGCCAGATGTTGAGCACCGCGTAGGCCCCGAACACCATGACGCTGGCACCGGTGGCCAGGCCGTCGAGGCCGTCGGTGAGGTTCACCGCGTTCGACGTGCCGGCGATCAGCAGCATGATCCACAGCACCGCCAGCAGCAGGGGAAGCTGCAGCCAGTTGAGATCACGGAGGAACGACACGTAGGTGGACGCCGGGTTGTTGCCGCGCACGTCCGGCCACTCCGTGAGCGAGAAATAGGCGAAACTCGCGCCGATCAGCCCCTGCAGCGACAGCTTGGCCCGGGCGTTCAGCCCCAGCGAGCGCTGGTTGCGGATCTTGGTGAAGTCGTCGAGGAAGCCGACGATCCCGAGCGCGGTGAACAGGTAGAGGATCAGCAACGCCGACGCCTTCGGCGCGGTCCAGGTGATGAGGTGCGCGACCGTGTAGCCGAGCAGGGTCGCGGCGATGATCACCAGGCCACCCATCGTCGGCGTGCCGCGCTTGGTGTGGTGGGTGGTCGGACCGTCGTCGCGGATGAACTGGCCGTAACCCCGCTTGACGAGCAGCACGATGAACCAGCGGGTTCCGACGAGGGTGATCGTCATCGCGAAGCCGCCCGCGAGCAGGATGTTCAGCACGAGCCGCCACCTTCCAGGAGGATCTGCTCGGCCACCCGCTCGAAGGCCATGCCCCGTGAGGCCTTGACCAAGACGACGTCCATGGGGCCCAACGCTATCCGTCCCGCGACCGCGGATCCGACCATTGTCCGAGCCTGCCCGCCGCCCGAGCGGACGCCGGCGACGATCCTCCCGGCGTGATCCCCGACCGCGATCACCTCGTCGATCCCCAACTCCCCCGCCAACCGACCGATCCGCTCGTGCGCGGATTCTGCGTCGTCGCCGAGTTCGAGCATGTCACCCAGCACGGCGACCGTTCGGGCCGCCGGATCCGCCGCGCGGCGGCTGCGTCCGAGTTCGGCAAGGGTCGCCAGGGCGGCCGCCATCGACTCGGGGTTGGCGTTGTAGGCGTCGTTGAGCACCGCCGCGCCGTCGGCACGCTCGTCGAGCTGCATGCGCCACTTGGACCGCGTGCCGGCCGCGGACAGCGCCTCCGCGACGGGCCCCGGCTCCATGCCGGCCGCGATCGCCGCCGCGGCTGCCGCGATGGCGTTCTGCACCTGATGGGCACCGATCAGCCGCAAGCGCACGGGATGCTCCTGCCGGGTGACACCCGTGCCCTCGACGACCAGCCGGAACGAGTACCGCTGCAGGTCGTCGGGCGCCACGTCGAGGGCCCGCACGACCAGTTCGCCGGGGCACGGGTCGGCGCCGCGGGTGAACCAGGCGATCCGACCGCGGGTGCGCGAGGCCATCGCCGCGACCCGGTGGTCGTCGGCGTTGAGCACCGCCCATCCCCCCGGAGCCAGCGCCTCGACGAGCTCGCCCTTGGCGATCGCGATGTTCTCGACACTGCCGAACTCGCCCAGGTGGGCCGAGCCCACGTTGAGCACCAGCGAGATCGTCGGAGGAATCAGTCCGGTGAGCCACCGCAGGTGGCCGATCCCCCGCGCCCCCATCTCGCTGACGAGGTAACGCGTCCCCTCGTCGACCTGGCATGCGGTGAGCGGCACGCCGATCTCGTTGTTGAACGACCCGACCGGCGACACGGTGGGCCCGTCGTGTTCGAGCACCTGCGCGAGGAGGTCCTTCGTGCTCGTCTT
>DAIESZ010000321.1 GCA_027346035.1 Propionibacteriaceae bacterium | reverse complement strand
CTGTCCGCGTCCGGGGAGGATCCTCGTCACGCCGCCCGACGGGCGGGCTTCGTGGCCACCGCCGGCTACTCCGCCTTCCTCATCGGGCCGCCGCTGCTCGGCTTCCTCGGTCAACGCGTCGGACTTCGCCACGCCATCGGCGTCGTGTTGGTCGTGGTCCTGGCCACTCTGTTCGCCGCCGGGTCGACCCGGCCGCGCGCGCTCGGCTAGATCCAGCTGGGGAACCACATCCGCAGCAGCCACTGGTGCCGGGTGAGCAGCTGGTCGGTGAGGATCGGGTAGATGAACGCGAAGTCCAGCACCACGAGCGAGACGAACCCGCCGACGATCAGCGCATTGCGTTTGCGGTGGGGTCCATCGGACGGCCCGATGATGCGTCCCATCATCATCGCCAGCACGATGACGGTGAACGGGATGATGCAGATCGCGTAGAAGAAGAACACGGGCCGGTCGTCGTAGTGGAACCAGGGGATCCAGGTGCTGAACGCGGCGACGATGGGCGCGACCACCCGCCAGTCGCGGGCGGTCAGCCAGAGCACGAGCGCGGCGACCAGGGCGATCGCCGCCATCCACCACAGCACGGGCGTGCCGGCCCCCGAGATCACCCGCAGGCAGGTGTCGTTGACCGCCGTGCATCCGTCGACCCCGGGCTTGATGCCGTTGACGGCGTCCAGCCCGATGACCCGCACCATCATCAGCCAGCCGGCCGGGTTGGCGTTGTAGACGTGAGTCTGCGACGCCATGTAGCTGCCGGTCTGAAACTCGTAGATCTGGTAGTGGTAGTACATCAACGAGGCCAGCGGGGCCCCGAAATGGGCCACCAGCCAGTCGTGGTGCCGGGCCATGATCGAGGCGCCGGACGCCGGAGTCGCTCCCCACTGGCGGTCCCAGCCGCCCGTGGTCACCAGCCAACTCGTCCAGGTGGCGATGTAGGTCACCAGCGCGACGACGACCAGCATGACGAACGCCGGCAGGCCGTCGCGCAGCAGCGCCCACCAGGAGCGGCGTCCAGCCCCCGCCAGGTGGCGGGCGGCGCGGTCCCACAGCACGCTGAGGATCCCGAAAGAGGCCAGCACGAACACGGAGTTCCACTTCACCCCGCAGGCGAGGCCGAACGTGAAGCCGGCGGCGAGCCGCCACGGGCGCCACAGGAGCGCCGGGCCGAACGCGCCGCCGAGATCGGTGAGGTTGTGGGCCCTCAGATGATCGGCCAGCTTGTGCCGGAACCAGTCGCGGTCACGCACCGCGAAGGCGACCGCGATGACAAGAAGTGTGCCCTGGAAGATGTCGAGCAGCCCGATCCGGCTCATCGCGAACTGCAGTCCGTCGAAGGTGAGCAGAATGCCGGCCAGCGCACCGATCATCGTGGATCGGGAGAGGCGCCGTGCCAGCATGATCGTCGCGCCGATCATGATCGTGCCCGCGACCAGCGAGGGGAACCGCCAGCCGAACGAGTTCATGCCGAACGCCCACTCGCCCAGGGCGATGAACCACTTGCCGAGCTGCGGGTGCACGACGAACTCGGGGCCGGGTGTGAACCCCAGCGAGGGGGTGGCATAGACGTTCGGGTGTCCGCTGGCGATCGACGGGTTGGCGATCTTCAGCGGGTCGGGCCAGTTCGCCTCGTAGCCGAGGTGCAGCAGCGTCCAGGCGTCCTTGGGGTAGTAGGTCTCGTCGAAGATCAGGTAGCCGGGACGCTGGATGTTGATGATCCGGATGGCGAACGCGAGCGCCGAGATGACGATGGTGACCAGCCAGGCCTGCCACCGGTCGGTGAGTTGGCGGCCGTCGTCGAGCAATTCGAGCGCGCTCGGCCCCACCAGCGGACGCCCCGCCCGCCCACGCCGTTGGCCAGCGGCATCCACCTCCGGTGCAGTCACGGGGCCCAGTGTAGGGGCGGGGTTCGGTGCGGGTCGGTCACAATGAGGAGGTGAATCACGACACCGAACCGACCCCGGACGCCGACGGCCCCCCGGACGGGGTCGGCGACGCGGTGCCCGACGATCCCCGGCTGCGGGCCCGGCTCATCGCCCCCGACGGCACGGGCCGGGTCGTGCTCGCCGCGACGCCGATCGGCGACCGGCTCGACGCGTCCACCGCACTGCGTCACGCCCTCGAGCACGCCGACGTCATCGCCGCAGAGGACACCCGCCGGCTGCACACGCTGCTGCTCCGCCTCGGCGTCACCACCGGTGCGCACGTCGTGAGTTTCTTCGACGGCAACGAGGCCGAACGCACCCCACGACTCGTCGAGGCCTGCCTCGCGGGTCGCAGCGTGGTCGTCGCCACCGACGCCGGCATGCCCTCGGTGTCGGACCCCGGCTACCGGCTCGTGCGGGCCGCACTCGACGCCGGGGTCGAGGTCACCTCGGTGCCGGGGCCGTCGGCCGTGCTCACCGCCCTCGCCGTCTCCGGCCTGCCGGTCGACCGGTTCTGCTTCGAGGGGTTCGTGCCCCGCAAGCCGGGGGAGCGCCGCCGCCACCTCGCCTCGCTGGCGTCCGAACCGCGCACGATGGTGTTCTTCGAGGCGCCGCACCGGCTCGCCGCCTTCCTCGCCGACGCGGCCGGGGCACTGGGCGCCGACCGCTCGGCCGCCGTGTGCCGGGAGCTGTCCAAGCCGCACGAGCAGGTTCGGCGGGGCACGCTGGCGGACCTGAGCGAGTGGGCCTCGGAGGGCGTGCGGGGCGAGGTGACCGTCGTCATCGCGGGTGCCGACGCGAGCCTCCCGGACGCCGCCGACGCCCTGACCCTGGTGCACGCCCGGGTCGAGGGGGGCATGAAACTTTCCCAGGCGGTCGCCGAGGTGGCCACCGACACCGGCATGAACCGCAAGCGGCTGTACCAGGCGGCCCTCGACCAGAGGAAGGCAAACCAATGATCCACCCCCTCGGCCTGCTCGAACGCCGGAACCTGCCGGCGCCACCCGAGCCGCTGCCCTCGGTGGTCATCGACTCGCACACCCACGCCGACACGACCGAGGAGCGCTCGGGTCTCGACCCCGACACGTCGCTGGCGCTGGCGGCGTCCGTGGGGATCGCGGGGTTCGTGCAGGTCGGCTGCGACGTGGAGGGGTCGGAGTATGCCGTGGCGCTCGCCGAGCGGCGTCCGGAGGTGATCGCGTCGGTGGCGATCCATCCCAACGACGCCGCCCGGGCCGGTGACGACCTCGACGCGATGATCGCCCGGATCGACGAACTCGCCGGGCGCGGCCCGCAGGTGCGGGCCGTCGGGGAGACCGGGCTCGACTACTACCGCACCACCGACCCACTCGCCCAGGCGGTGCAGCGGCACAGCTTCGCCCGCCACATCGACATCGCCCGCCGGCACCAGCTCACCCTGGTCATCCACGACCGCGACGCCCACGACGACGTGCTGGCCGTGCTCGACGCCGAGCCGCCCGCCCGCCGGGTGGTGATGCACTCGTTCAGCGGCGATGCCGCGGTCGCTCGCCAGTTCCTCGACCGCGGTGCCTGGCTCAGCTTCCCCGGCGTGGTCACCTTCACCAGCGCGGCGACCCTCCGCGAGGCGCTGCAGGTGGTGCCGCTCGACCGGATCCTCGTCGAGACCGACGCCCCGTATCTCACACCCGTGCCGGTGCGCGGACGCCCGAACGCCCCCTACCTCGTGCCGTACCTCGTGCGGTTCGTCGCCGAGCAGCTGCGGCGTCCGCTCGACGAGGTGTGCGAGGCGCTGCTCGCCAACACCCACGCCGCGTTCGGCGGCCCGTGGGGGCATCCGGACGCCGTCGTGCCACTGCCGGAGCCGCACCGATGAGCGGTCTGCTCGACCCGCGGACGATCCGGGCGCTCGCCGCCGACCTCGACCTGCGACCCACCAAGCAGCGCGGGCAGAACTTCGTCCACGACCCGAACACGGTGCGACGGATCGTCGCGCTCAGCGGGGTGGGCCCCGACGACGTGGTCGTCGAGGTGGGCCCGGGGCTCGGCTCGCTGACGCTCGGGCTGCTCGAAACCGGGGCCCAGGTCACCGCCATCGAGATCGAGCCGTCGCTGGCCCGCCGTCTGCCACTCACGGTCGCCGAGCGGATGCCGGAGGCGTCCGACCGGCTGCGGGTCGTCGAATCGGACGCCCTGGCCGTCACCGCACTGCCCGGTCCAGCCCCGACCGCGGTGGTGGCGAACCTGCCCTACAACGTGTCGGTGCCCGTGCTGGTGCACCTGCTGAGCACCTTCGACACGTGGCGAACGGGCCTGGTGATGGTGCAGCTCGAGGTGGCCGACCGCCTGGTCTCCCCGCCCGGGTCGAAGGTGTACGGCGTGCCGAGCACGAAGATGGCCTGGTTCGCGGCGGCCACCCGGGTCGGTACGGTGCCGTCGGCCGTGTTCTGGCCCGTGCCGAACGTCGAGTCGGGACTGGTGCGGATCGTGCGCCGCGACCCGCCCGGCGTCGTCGGCCCCGGCGGAGCGCCCGTGAGCCGTCATGCCACCTTCACCGTCATCGACGCCGCTTTCCAGCAGCGGCGCAAGATGCTCCGGTCGTCGCTGTCGGGCCTGTTCGGCGGAAGCGCCGCGGCCTCGGCGGCGATCGAGGCGGCGGGCATCGACCCGCAGGTGCGGGGGGAGGTGCTGTCGGTCGGGGACTTCGCCCGGATCGCCGCCCAACTCCCCGCCGACTGACCGGGCTGCTCCGGGCGTCGGCTAGCCTGCGAGCGTGGCGGCAGACGACTTGACAACCGGCCAGGCCAGCGTCCGCGTGCGGGTGCCGGCCAAGATCAACCTCGCCCTGTGCGTCGGACCGCTGGGTGCCGACGGCTACCACCCGTTGGGCACGGCGTTCCAGGCGGTGTCGCTCTACGACGAGATCACCGCGACCGACGCCGGTCCCGGACACTTCAGCGTCACGGTCACCGGCGACGGTGCCGATGACGTGCCCGGCGACGACACCAACCTCGCGCTGCGGGCCGCCCGGCTGCTCGCCGGCGACAACCCCCGGCTGGGGGCCCACCTGACGATCCGCAAGTCGATCCCCGTCGCCGGAGGCATGGCCGGGGGGTCGGCCGACGGGGCAGCCGCCCTGCTGGCCTGCTCGGTGCTGTGGGACCTCGACCAGTCCCTCGACGACCTTCAGGTGCTCGGCTCCGATCTCGGGTCCGACGTGCCGTTCCCGCTGCACGGCGGCACCGCCATCGGTACTCGTCGGGGCGACCGGCTGCTCGCGCTGCTCACCCGCGGCACCTACCACTGGGTGCTCGCCTTCGCTCACGGCGGGTTGAGCACTCCCACCGTGTTCCGCCGCTTCGACGAACTCGGCCAGGTCACCGGCACCGAGATCCCGCCCCCGCTGCTCAACGCCTTGGCGGTGGGGGACGCCGCCGCGCTCGGCCGGACACTGCGCAACGACCTGCAACCGGCCGCTCTCGACCTGCGTCCCGAACTTGCGGGCACCCTCGAGCGAGGCCTCGCGGGGGGCGCCCTCGGAGGGGTGATCTCGGGATCGGGCCCCACGTGCGCCTTCCTCGTCCCCACCGAGTCGCGTGCCCTCAACCTCGCAGCCGACCTGTCGCACCTGCCGCAGGTGCGGGCCACCCGGGTGGCCGTCGGTCCGGTGCCGGGGGCCAAGCTGCTCACCTGAACGGTGGGTGTCTGGTTGACTGGGGTCATGGGCGACGAGGGTGCACCCGGCCGACCCGTCGGCGACGAGGTCGACGTGCTGGTCGCGGCATGGCAGCGGGAACGCCCCGACCTCTCGAGTGCTCCCATGCACGTGTGGTCGCGAATCCACCGGCTGTCGCTCTACCTCGACGCCGCCCGGCGCAGGGCCTACGCCGCCCATGACCTCGAGACGTGGGAGTTCGACGTGCTCGCCGCACTCCGGCGCGCCGGTGAGCCCTACCGTGCCACTCCCGGCCAACTGCTCCGCGACACCCACGTCACCTCCGGCACCATGACCAACCGGGTCGACCGGCTCGTCTCCCGCCGGCTCGTCACCCGCGAGCAGGCATCCGACGACCGGCGGGTGGTGCTGGTGCAGCTCACCGACGAGGGCAGGGCGACGGTCGACGCCGCGATGGGCGACCTGTTGGCCGCGGAACGCCGACTGCTCGGCGATCTCGACGACGTCCGGATCGAGCGGCTCGCCAGCGACCTCAGGGCGCTGCTGAGCAGGGTCAGCTGATCCCCGGCATCGGGTCTGCTCAGGCCCGTCGGCGTCCGGTGCGCGTGGGGATCTCGCGCACCCGCAGGGCCGGGCTCACCTCGAGGTTCGCCATCCCGTTCCACGCGAGGTTGACCAGATGGGCGGCCACCTCCTCCTTGGCGGGTGTGCGTGCCTCGAGCCACGACTGCCCGGCCATCGCGACCAGGCCGACCAGTGCCTGCGCGTAGAGCCCGGCGAACTCCCGGTTGTAGCCGTGGCGTTCGAACGGATCGGCGAGCAGGTCCTCGACCCGGCCGGCGATGTCGCTGAGGATGCTCGCGAACGAGCCCGCACCCGAGCCGACCGACGAGTCGCGGGCGAGGATGCGGAAGCCGTCAGGCTGCTCGTCGATGTAGTCGAGCAGGGCCAGCGCCCCGCGTTCGATGAGTTCGCGCGAGCCGGCCCGCGGCACGGTGAGGGCCGATCGGATCGCGTGCAGCAGCGTCTGCACCTCGCGGTCGACGACCACGGCGTACAGGCCCTCCTTGCCGCCGAAGTGCTCGTAGACCACCGGCTTGCTCACGTCGGCGCTGGCCGCGATCTCCTCGACGCTGGTGCCCTCGAACCCGCGCTGGGCGAACAGGCCGCGGGCGACCCGGATGAGTTGCTCCCGGCGCTCGGCACTGCTCATCCGCACGCGTGACGGCTTCGGCTGGTGCGACGGCTCACTCACGTGCCGAGTCTCTCACGCCCGGCGCGTCGCGGGCCGTGCCCTGCCCCGGGGCCGGCGCCGTTGGGGACGAACCGGGCATCGTTCGTGACCCGGGCGGTCGAGTCCCCGAACCGGTAGGGTGGACGCCGACCCGGGTGCGGCAACGCCCGGCGAACCCCGGTTGGTCTGTCGGCAGGGCCCGCCTGACTTTGAATCAGGATTAGCGACGTAGGTTCGACTCCTACCCGGGGTGCGGGTCCAGTTCGCCGCCGCGCGGATCGCCGCGGCGGGCGGACCAGTCGAACCGCGAGGAGTGTGCCGTGACCTCTCAGCCAGCCAGCGCCCAGTCGAGCCCCGCAACGGTCGACGACTCGGCCCACGTCAGCGCCGTGGTCGTCCTTGCCGCGGGCGGTGGCACCCGGATGAAGTCGTCGACCTCGAAGCTGCTGCACCACGTCGGCGGGCGCTCGATGCTCAGCTACGCGCTCGAGGCGGCGTCCGCGCTCGACCCGGAACACCTCGTGGTGGTCGTCGGCCATCAGCGCGAGCAGGTGCTCGACCACCTCCAGGACATCGCGCCGCACGTCGTCACCGCGGTTCAGGAGGAGCAGCGGGGCACCGGTCACGCGGTGCAGTGCGGGCTGGCGACACTCGGGGACGTGTCCGGCGAGATCGTCGTCACCTACGGCGACGTGCCGATGCTCGACGGCGAGACCCTGCTCGGCTTGGTGACCGACCACCGCACCCACGGCAACCGGATCACCGTGCTCACCGCGATCGTCGACGACCCCACCGGCTACGGTCGCGTGCTGCGCGACGGCGGCCAGGTGGTGGGCATCGTCGAGCAGCGCGACGCCACCGACGAGCAGCGCACGATCCGCGAGATCAACTCCGGTATCTACGTCTTCGACGCCGCGACGCTCGGTCACGGCCTCTCGAACCTGCACACCGACAACTCCCAGGGCGAGCTCTACCTCACCGACGTCATCGGCATCGCCCGGGAGCGCGGCGAGCGGGTCGGCGCCTTCGTCTGCGACGACGTGTGGCAGACCGAAGGTGTCAACGACCGGGTGCAGCTGGCCGCGATGAACCGCGAGATGAACCGCCGGATCGTCGAGCGCTGGATGCGCGACGGGGTCACCGTGCTCGACCCACAGACCACCTGGATCCACGACGGGGTCGACCTGGCGCCAGACGTCACCCTGCTGCCCGGATCCCACGTCGAGGGGGCCACGTCGGTGGCCACCGGCGCCACGATCGGACCTGACACCACCCTGCGCGACTGCGAGGTGGGTAAGGGCGCGACGATCGTGCGCAGCCACTGCCAACTGAGCGTCGTCGGCCCTCGGGCGAGTGTCGGACCCTACGCGGTCCTGCGTCCGGGCACCGAGGTCGGGGCCGGCGCGCGGGTGGGCAGTTTCGTCGAGACGGTCGCCACCCGGATCGGTGAGGGGGCCAGCGTCCCTGCCCTCACGCACCTCGCAGACACCGAGGTGCCGGCCGGCGCCGTGACGCCCCGGTCGGTGTGATGCTGCGCCACGCCATAGGATTCCCCCTGCCCCCGCCCGCCAGCCGAAGGAGCTCCAGCTCGTGACCGGTGCCATCCGTCCCAACGACAAGCACTTGATGCTCTTCTCGGGGCGGGCCTTCCCGGCCCTGGCCCAGGAGATCGCCGACATCATGGGCGTGCCGATCGTCCCCACCCGCGCGGTCACCTACGCGAACTCCGAAACCTACGTGCAGTTCGAGGAGTCGGTGCGCGGATCGGACGCGTTCGTCATCCAGAGCCACGCCGCCCCGGTCAACGAGTGGGTGATGGAACAGCTCATCATGATCGACGCGTTGAAGCGGGCCTCGGCCAAGCGGATCACCGTCGTGTCGCCGTTCTACCCGTACGCCCGTCAGGACAAGAAGCACCTCGGGCGCGAACCGATCTCGGCGCGGCTCATCGCCGACCTCTACAAGACCGCCGGTGCCGACCGGATCATGAGCGTCGACCTGCATGCCGCCCAGATCCAGGGCTTCTTCGACGGCCCCGTGGACCACCTGTGGGGGCTCCCGGTGCTCGCCGACTACGTCAAGCAGCACTACGACCCCTCCGAGATGACGATCGTCAGCCCGGACGCCGGCCGTGTCCGGCTCGCCGACATGTGGACCGATGTGCTCGGCGCACCGTTGGCGATCATCCACAAGCGCCACGACGTGAAGGTCGCCAACAGCGTCCAGGTGCATGAGGTCGTCGGTGAGGTGGAAGGCCGGGTGTGCCTGCTCGTCGACGACATGATCGACACCGGTGGCACGATCTGCCAGGCGGCCGACGCCCTGATGGAACGCGGCGCGAGCAAGGTGATCGCCGCGGCGACCCACCCGGTGCTGTCGGGCCCGGGGGCCGACCGGCTCAACGCGGCCCCCTTCGAGGAGGTGATCGTCACCAACACCCTGCCGATCGCCGCCGGCGTCCACATCCCCAAGCTCACCGTGCTGTCGATCGCCCCGCTCATCGCCAAGGCGATCCATGAGGTGTTCGCCGACGGGTCGGTCACCAGCCTGTTCACCGTGCACAGGTGAGAGACTGTCCCTTCTGGGGGTGAGGCACGTGCCGAAGCGGATCAGCATCGTCGACGTCGCGCGTGAGGCGGGCGTCGCGATCAGCAGCGTGTCCGCCGCGCTCAACGGCGGTCCCGGCGTGTCCGAGGCCACTCGGGCCAGGGTCCGGGAGACCGCCGACCGGATGGGCTGGGTTCCCTCGGTCCGCGGGCGCAGTCTCAGTTCCAAGCGCACCCGGGCGCTGGGGCTCGTGGTCCAGCGCCAGGCCGGCGTGCTCGAAGCCGACCCGTTCTTCGCGGGGTTCATCGGCGGAGTCGAGTCCGTCCTCGAGCCGGCGGGCTACGCGCTGTTGCTGCAGATCGGCAGAACGCCCGAGGCCGGTGCCGACAGGCTCCGGCGGCTCGGGTTGTCGGGCGCCGTCGACGGGGTGTTCCTCACCGACGTGAGCGTCGACGATCCCCGCTTCCCCCTGCTCGATCACCTGCACCTGCCGGCCGTCGCGGTCAACGCCCCGGGGTCGATGTGGGTGAGTTCGGTGACCCAGGATCATCGATCCGGCCTGCGTGACCTCATGGAGCAGCTCATTTCGATCGGACACCGCGACATCGCCCACGTCGCCGGGACCGCGGGCCTGGTCCACTCCGAGGAACGCGCCTCCGTGTGGCGCTCCGTCCTGGAGTCCCACGGCCTACCCCTCGGGCCGGTCATCAGGGGGGACTTCACGACGGAGGCCGGCGTCCGTGCGGCGGACACCCTTCTGGGCGGTCCCCGTGTGCCCACCGCCGTGGTCTGCGCGAACGACCTCATGGCCATCGGTTTCCTGTCCCGGGCGAAGGCGCTCGGTGTGCGTGTTCCCGACGATGTGTCGGTCACGGGGTTCGACGGCGTGCTGCTCGGCGCTCATGTCCACCCACCTCTGACCACCGTCATGACGTCGCCGGTTGCGTTGGGAACGAGAGCGGCGGAAGTGCTGCTGGCAAGCATCGATGGTGGCCCGCGAGTCGATGAGACGATCGCACCAGCTGCTGTCGTCGACCGGGCCAGCGTGGCGCCTCCGCGAGGGCGTGCGGCCTGAGGCTGCCGCGAGACCGCCCACAGAAGGTCCCATCCGGGTGTTGCCGCATTCCGTCACAGATGCTAGGTTCCCCCTACCGAAACGTTTCGGTTTCATCGGAGGAACTATGGCAACAATGCAGTTGCGCTCCCTGCGCACATCCCGGGTGGCTGCACTGGCCGCGACCGGCCTCGTCGCCTCGATCGCCCTGGCGGGGTGTGGCGGGTCGAGCCCGTCGTCATCGTCGAGCGTGCCCACCAACCCCACCCAGCTGACAGGTCAGCTGAACATCCTGGTATCGAGCGCGGCAGGCTCCGATGCCGGCTTCAAGGCGGTTGATGCCGCCTTCTCGCAGAAGTACCCGAACGTCAAGGTCAACCTCACGTCGGTGCCGAACGAGAACTACACCCAGGCCAAGACGTCGCGACTGACGGCCGGCTCGGCCGACATCGTGGTCGCCTTCCCGGTTCAACTGCCCAGTTACGTCCCGGCCTCCAACGAGGGCGACGACGCTCGCATGGCCGACGCGGGTGGCTTCGTCGACCTGACCAACCAGCCGTTCATGAGCAAGTTCAATCCGACGGTCCTCAAGGAGATTCAATACAAGGGCAAGAACTACACGGTGCCCACCGGTCTCTCCTATTACACGGGCATGATGTACAACAAGAAGATCTTCAGCCAGTACGGATTGAAGATCCCCACCACGTGGAGTGACTTCATCACGCTGTGTGACACCTTGAAGTCGAAGGGCGTCACCCCCCTCGGCATCGCGGGCAAGGATTCGGCGGGCATCAACATGCTGGGCCTGGTCCAGAGCATGTACCCGACCACGGCCGACAAGAACAACCTCGCCAAGGGCCTGTACAACTACAGCATCAAGCTCAACCAGGGTAAGCAGCTCCAGGTGCTGCAGAAGCTGTCGACGCTCTACGGCTACGCGGAACCCAACTTCGCCGGGGTCAACTACGCGACCATGACCTCGGACTTCGTCAACGGCAAGTACGGGATGATGAGTGACGGCACCTGGAACGTCACGACGTTGCAGAGCGCCGGCCAGGGCAAGCTCGATTTCGGGTACTTCCCGCTTCCGGCGTCCGACAATGCCGCCGACAACGCGAACCTCGGGGGCAAGGTGGAACTGAGCCTCGCCGTCCCGTCGAATGCCAAGGACAAGTCGGCCGCACTGGCCTGGCTGGGGTCCTTCGCGGACAACTACAAGCTGTTCAACGACCAGGCCGGGTTCGCGCCCTCCGAGCAGGGGGTCACGAGCAACGCGTTCTACAGCGGCATCAGCAGCTACACCTCGACCTTCGAACCGGCATGGGACACCCTCTGGATCGCGAACACCAAGGCCGGTCCGGCCGCGCAGTTCCCGTTCAACTGGCAGGGCCTGCAGCCGATGGGTACGCAGAACGCCCAGGGGGCCGCGGACGCCGCAGAGAAGGACTGGGAAGCGGGCAAGTAGTCCCGGGTCGCGGAGCCGTGACGGATTCGGCTCCGCGCCCTGACGGCTGATCGATGTGGCCCGATCGGACGAGGCGCCCGCCGCGTCCGATCGGCCTCCCCAACGCTTCTCCGACGGCCCCGTCGGCCTGGGATGGGATTCCTATGCACAGCAACTACATCGTCTTCGGACGCCGATGGACCGCCCAATGGACATTTCTGCTGGGCATGAGCCTCATCATCGTCTTCTCGCTCATCCCCGCGGTGGGAATCGTGGTGATCTCGTTCACCGACATCCGGTCGCTGCCGTTCCTGCCGACGCATTGGGTGGGCCTGGAGAACTACCGGACGTTCTTCTCATCGGCTCAACTGGCTTACAACACCACGGCGTTGGAGAACACCTTCATCTTCGCCATCTCGGTGACGCTGTTCCAGAACGTCATCGCCTTGTTCATCGCGGTGCTGCTCAACCAGAACCTCAAGGGCCGCACCTTCGCACGTGCCATGGTGTTCCTGCCCACCATTCTCGGCGTCACCGTGATCGGCCTGATCTTCTCGCTGGTCTTCAATCCCTCCGGCGGTCCGGCCGAGAGGCTCTGGAACATGTTGGGGGCGTCCAGTGCCTTCTTCGGCGACCCCGGTCTGGCGATGACGCTGGTGATCGCCGTTCAGGTCTGGGCGGGGATCGGTGTCACGGTGGTCATCTACCTGGCCGGATTGCAGGCGATTCCGCAGGAACTCTACGAGGTGGCCGCCCTCGACGGTGCCAGCAAGTGGCAGCAGTTGCGGCACGTGACGATCCCGCTGCTGGCCCCGTCGGTCACTGCGAACACCCTCCTCAGCGTGATCGGTTCGCTCCAGAGCTATCAGTTGATCTACGTGCTCACCGGACCGAACAATCCCGCCACCCAGGTGCTCAGCCTCGCGATCTTCACCGCCGCCTTCGGCGGGGGAGCGGGCGGCTCGGTCGCCTCCCAAGGGTACGCCGCGGCGATCTCGATGGTGCAGTTCGTCATCGTGCTGGTCGTCTCGCTGGTCACCCTGTTCTATCTGCGCAGGCGGGAGACGTCACTATGAGCACCCTCTCCGTTCCACCCATCGGCCCGACGATCTCCGGCCCGATGATCTCCGGTCCGCTCGTCGACGCACCGCGGCGCGGGGGTCGGCTGACCGCGATGCGCGTGCTGTCGTACGTGCTCATGGTGCTCGTCGTGCTGATCTACCTCTATCCCATCGCCTACCTCGTGAACACGGCGCTCAAGAGCAACAACGAGTTCGTCACGAACCCCAACGGGTTGGTCCACCATCCGTTGCTGAGCAACTTCGTCGAGGCCTGGCGTCGGGGCGGCTTCGCCACCTCCGTGCTCAACTCCGTGCTGTACACCGCCGTCGCCGCGGGGCTGGGAACGATCACCAGCCTGTTGGTCGCGTTCCCCGTCGCGCGCGGGTATCTCAAGCATTCCAGGCTGTGGGGCATGCTGTTCGCCGCGATGATGTTCCTGCCGAACACGCTCGTCACGGTGTTCCAGCTCGCGCTGCACCTGCACCTGTACGACACCAGGCTCGGCTACATGCTGATCCTCGCGTCCGGGGTGGGAGTGGGCCCCCTCCTGATCGTCGGATACCTGAGCTCGATCCCACGCGAAATCGATGAGGCCGCGGCCATCGATGGCGCCGGGTACCTGCGGTATGTGTTGACGTTCCTGCCATCGCTGCTGCGTCCGGTGCTGTCGACCACGTTCATCCTGCAGGCCATCGGCGTCTGGAACGACATCATCCTCGCCACGATTCTGTTCACGGACAGTTCCAAATTCCCGGTCTCCTTGGGCCTGTTCACCTTCAAGGGGGCATACGTCAGCCAGTGGAGCCTGCTCTCGGCCGCCACGCTCATCGTCGCGGCGCCGTTGCTGGTCGTCTACGTGTTCCTGCAGCGCTATCTGGTCGCAAGCGTTGTCGGCGGCGCCGTCAAGGGCTGACCGGTTCATCAGCCACGTCATTTCACCCGATTCAACCCAGAGGAAATCCGAAGATGATCACTGCGCCGTCCAACTCCGGATCAACGGCTCCCTTTCCCTACCGCATGACCCGTTTGGGCGTGGTGATGCGTCCCGATCCCGCCGACCCGAACCAGGAGGAGGGAGTGCTGAATCCGGCCGCCGGGTTCGCGCCGGACGGCCGGCTGATGATCTTCCCCCGCCTGGTCGCCGCCGGGAACCGGTCACGCATCGGTGT
>DAIESZ010000315.1 GCA_027346035.1 Propionibacteriaceae bacterium | reverse complement strand
CCACCGCACGACGGCATTCTTCCTGCCGATGCCGGTGCCGAGGACCGAGCCGGTGGCCACGTGCGTGGTCGACAGGGCCATGCCCGCGTGGCTGGACGACAGGATGATCGCGGCCGAGGCCATCTCGGCTGCCATGCCCTGGGGGCTGTCGATCTCGACCAGACCCTTGCCCAGGGTGCGGATGACCCGCCAGCCTCCGATGTACGTACCCGAGGCGATCGCCAGCGCGCACACGATCTTCACCCACACCGGGATCCCGTGGAGGTTCGTCCAGTGTCCCGACGCGATGAGCGCAAGGGTGATGACGCCCATGGTCTTCTGCGCGTCGTTCGTGCCGTGCGCGAGGCTGACCAGGGACGCCGAGCCGATCTGGCCCCACCGGTAGCCCTTGGTGCGGGTGTGGTCCGGCACCGACTTCGTGATCGCGTAGGTCAGCGCCGTGCCGATGGTGGCGACGAGGCCGGCGACGATGGGGGCGGAGGCAGCCGGGATGATGACCGACCGCAGAATGCCGGTCCACTTGACGCCGTGCAGGCCGAGGGCGGCCATCGCCGCGCCGATGAGGCCACCGAACAGGGCGTGCGAACTCGAGGAGGGGATGCCGAACAACCAGGTGAGGATGTTCCAGATGATCGCGCCCACGAGTCCCGCGAGCACGACGATCAGGATCGGCGCGCCCATCAATGACGGGAGCGGCGACCCGTCGGGTCCCTGGATCGCGACCACGCTGTTGCTCACGGTGAGCGCCACCTCGATGGACAGGAAGGCGCCGGCGAGGTTGAGGACCGCCGACAAGAGGACGGCCAGCTTGGGCGGAAGCGCCCGGGTGGCGATCGAGGTGGCCATCGCGTTGGCCGTGTCGTGGAACCCGTTCGTGAAGTCGAACACGAGCGCCACAGCCACGACGGTGGCGAGGATGAACGTCACGTCACTCACAGTCAAGACTTTCGTGCATCCCGGGGTCCAGCTCGGGGGCGGGGTCGGGCAACCCGGAATCGCGACACCGTTTGTTCATGTCGATGTCATCTTCGGCCGATCCATCGTGCCCGGAGCGGGGTGGCACAGGAGCCGTCGGCGTCGATCCGAACCCCGGCACACCGTGCGAGACTGGCGTCCATGATCGATGCCAGCGACAATCTCATCGACAACTGCTGCCGGCGCACCGACCCCGCGGCGTCCCTTCCAGGCGACGATCTGCTGCCGGTCTCGGTGCGCAGTGGGCTGCTGAGCATGCGTACCACGCTCGACGCACCGCCGGGTGAGGTGTGGCCGTGGCTGACCCGTCCCGACCTGCTCGCCCGCTGGTCACCCGTCGTCCCGGACCGCGCGCTCATCACTGCGGGAGCCGCCGAGGCACGCGAATCGCCGCTCTCACAGGTCGTCGACGCCACCGTGCTGGAGGTCTTCGAACCCTTCCGCCTGGTGCACCGCTGGGGCCTCGACACCCTCGTCTGGCAGCTCGGCCCCGCGGACGCCGGCACGCAACTGCAGCTGGTTCACCGGCTCACCGCGCGGGATTCCTTCGCCGAAGTGGCCGCTGGATGGCACCTGTGTCTCGGTGTGCTCGCCCGCTTGATCGCGGGCCGCGCTGCCGAGCGTCTGGTCGGCGCCGACGCGGTGTCGGCCGGGTGGGCATCCCTCCGGGACGCCTACCGCGACCGCATCGTCCCCAACGACGCCGACGATTGAGACGTGCGCCGAAGCAGCACCATGGCGGGGGTCACGACCTGTGGCCACCTCCGGGTGCGTGGTGCTCCGCACCCATGCCGTTGCGCAGCCCGGACACCGAGGTGATCAGCACGTGGTGGATGTCACCGATGGAGCGCTCCGGTGAGAAGGCGCTGCGGTCGAGGGTCGACACCACGAGCGCGCCGAGCACCGACATGGCCAGATTCGTGAAGTGTTCGTGGGGCATGAGCGGACCCCCACCCTGCGCGGCGACGCGTTCGGCGCTGACCTCCTCCATGATCTCCACGAGCGGTTCGATGAGAACGTCGCGAGCCCGCACCAGCATCGCCGCCCACGGCCTGCCCGACCGGAACAACTCATTGATCACGATGAGTGCCGGGGCGGGGTGCTCGTCGACCCGCTCGATGACCCGCTGCGTCGCGCGTTCGAAGGCGGCCCAGCCGGTGAGCCCATCGCGGGCGTCGCAGATGTCGGCGGCGAGCGAGGTGACCGCTCCCATGAACAACTGCTCGAACAATTGGGCCTTGTTGGCGTAGTTGTAGAAGATCGTGCCCTTACTCACGCCGGCCAACTCGGCAATCTGGTCGAGGCTGGTGTCGGTGTATCCGCGCTCGGCGAACAGCATTGTCGCGGCATTCTCGATCCGTTCCCGTGACACGAGCCGGCGGGCTGTGCGCCCGTCGGTCGGCGAGGCGGGAAGCGGTGCGAAGCGGTCCGCCCCGGGGGTCATCCCGTGACTTCCTGTGACGTCATGTCCACCTCCAGGGTCCCGAACGGGAAGTTGCCGAGTGTGCGCCGGGAGACTCCCGGGTGACACCCGAGAGTAGTTGCTGCACGGCGGTTCTGGGGGGTCAGTCGCCGTGGTGAACCACCTGTGCGTGCCCCGAGCACGCCCGCTGGCAGCCGCTCGGTGAACGGTCCGCGGGATCATCAGGGGATTCATCGACCCATCGATGAGGACCGCAAACCACCGGGGGTATTTCCCCTGGTAATGGCGATTCCGGGGTGTTCGTCGTGAGCCGAAAAGGCGTTCACTCCGTGAGAGTCGGGGCATCGGGCGGGCAACCGGCACGTAGTGTCTGCGCATGTCCTACCGCCTTGAAACACGCGTCGTCCATGCCGGCCAGGAGCACGCCGACAGTGCGACCAATTCCCGCGCCGTTCCGATCTATCAGTCGGCTGCCTATGTCTTCGACGATTCCCAGCACGCGGCCGACCTGTTCGCCCTGAAGACTCCGGGGAACATCTACAGCCGCATCATGAATCCCACGACGTCGGTGTTCGAGGAGCGGATGACCTCCCTGGAGGGTGGCGTCGGAGCGCTCGCCACGGCCTCGGGTGCCGCAGCGATCACCTACGCCGTGCTCAACCTCACCCGCGCCGGTGACAACCTCGTGGCCCTGTCGACCCTGTATGGCGGCACGTTCGCGCTGTTCGCGCACACGCTGAGCCAGTTCGGCATCGAGGCCCGATTCGTCGATCCTGCCTCCCCCGAGTCCCTCGCCGACGTGGTCGACGACCGCACCCGGCTGGTGTTCGGCGAGACGATCGGCAACCCGAGCCTCAACGTCGTCGACCTCGACGCGTGGTCGGCGGCCGCCCACGCCCTCGGCCTTCCGTTCATCGTCGACAACACGGTGCCGACGCCGATGCTGTGCCGCCCGTTCGAGCACGGAGTCGACGTCGTCGTGCACTCCGCCACCAAGTACATCGGCGGTCACGGCACCTCGATCGGGGGTGTCATCGTCGACAGCGGCAACTTCCCGTGGACGCAGTACAGCGACCGGTTCCCGGGGCTCACCTCACCCGATGACGCCTACCACGGCGTCGTGTGGACCGACGCGGCCGGCCCGGCAGCGTTCATCATCCGGGCCCGCACCGTGCTGTTGCGCAACACGGGAGCCACGCTGGCGCCGCTGCACTCGTGGCTGTTCCTCCAGGGTCTGGAGACCTTGCACCTGCGGATGGAACGTCACTGCGAAAACGCGCTCGCCGTGGCCAAGCACCTCGCCTCGCACCCCGCGGTCGCGTGGGTGAACTACCCCGGACTCGAGTCCAGCCCCAGCCATGAGGTGGCCGAGCGCATCCTTGAGGGCGGCTACGGCGGCCTCGTGTCGTTCGGTCTCACCGGCGGACGTGCCGACGGCGCGCGCTTCGTCGAGGCGCTCACCCTGTTCAGTCACCTCGCCAACATCGGCGATGCCAAGTCACTGGTCATCCACAACGCGAGCACCACACACTCCCAACTCAACGACGAGGAACTCCGGGCCGCGGGCGTCGCTCCCGAGATGGTGCGGGTGTCGGTGGGGATCGAGCACATCGACGACATCCTGGCCGACCTCGACCAGGCGCTGGCGCAGCTCTGAGCCGTGCCGGGCCCACCCCCTACAATCGAGCGCGTGACAACGCCCGATCCGAAGCCGACCGCCGACCCGGCGGTCGAAGGGGTGGGCCTGGTCGAGACCCGTTCCGTTCAGCTGTTCACTCGCGACGACCCGCTCCGCTTGGCCGGCGGCGCGAGTCTCGACGAGGTGAACGTCGCCTACGAAACCTACGGCCGCCTCAACGACACCGCAGACAACGCGATCTACATCTGCCATGCGCTGACCGGCGACGCCCACGCCGCCGGCCTGCACGTGGGGGAGGAGCGCCCCGGCTGGTGGGACAACCTCATCGGGCCGGGACGAGCGATCGACACCGACCGCTGGTTCGTCGTGAGCAGCAACCTGCTCGGGGGCTGCCAGGGCACCACGGGTCCGAGTTCCACGAACCCCGAGACCGGTGAGCCCTACGGGCTCGACTTCCCGCTGCTCGACATGAGCGACTTCGTCACCGTGCACCGCCGACTGGGCGAGCACCTCGGCGTCCGCCACTGGCACGCGGTGGTCGGGGGCTCCCTCGGGGGGATGCAGGTGCTCGAGTGGGAGCTCACCCACCCCGAGGACATGGACCGCGCCGTGCTCATCGCCTCGTCGAGTCGGCTCACCGCCCAGAACATCGCGTTCTCGGCCGTCGGTCGCCAAGCGCTCATGCGCGACGAGAATTTTCAGAACGGACGCTTCGTCGAGGACCGCACACCCGACGTCGGCCTGTCGATAGCCAGGATGATGGCCCACATCACGTACATGTCGGAGGATGCGTTCACCGAGAAGTTCGGGCGCAGCCACCAATACGGCGCACCCAGCCGCGGCTTCGGCATCGACTTCGCGGTGGAGAGCTACCTCGACCACCAGGGCGAGACGTTCCTCACCCGCTTCGACGCGCTCAGCTATCTCTACCTCACCCGCGTCATGGACTATTTCGACCCGTTCAGTCGACCCGACGCCCTGACCCGGCTGCAGCATGACCCCGTGTCGAACCTCATCATCAGCTTCGACACCGACTGGCGGTTCTCCACCGCCCAGTCCCGGCGGATCATGCGAACGCTCGAATCGGCGCGGATCCCGGTGACCTTCCGCGAGATCCAGTCGCCCTGGGGGCACGACTCGTTCCTGCTGCCCATCGAGCCCTACCACGCGACGATCCGGGCATTCCTCGAGTACGACGACGGGGGACAGGCGAGACATGAGTGAATCGACCGGCCTCCCGGTGTCGCATCCGCTGCGGCCCGACCTCGTCCACGTGGCCGAACTCGTGCCTCCCGGTTCGCGGGTCCTCGACCTCGGTTGCGGCCCCGGCACGCTGCTGCGCCACCTCATCGACGACCGCGGCTGCAGCGGCACCGGCGTCGAGCACGACCCCGACATGCTGCTCGCCGCGATCGCGGGCGGGGTACCCGTACTCGATCTCGACCTCGACGCCGATCTCGGCGAGTTCTCCGATCGCAGTTACGACATGGTGATCCTGTCGCGCACCCTGCAGACGGTGCAGCGGCCGAGCGACGTGCTCGCGCAGATGGCCCGGATCAGCGACCGGCTGGTCGTGTCGATGCCCAACTTCGGGCTGTGGCGACACCGGCTGCGGCTGCTCAGTGGACACATGCCCCAATCGCGGGAGCTGCCGTTCGCCTGGTACGACACGCCCAACCTGCATCACGCCACGCTCGTCGATCTGGAGAACTACTTCGCCGGGCTGGGGCTCGAGGTCGAGCAGCGGGTGCCGCTCACCGAGGCCGGACGCCGGCTGCGCACCGAGCGGGGGGCCAATCTCGTTGCCGGCGCCGCGATCTACCTTCTGCGCCCGATCGGTCGCTGAACGTCACGTCCCAGGCGCCAGGGCGGCCATCAGCCGGCTGATCGGCCCGTCGATGCCGTAGCGACGTCCGAGGTCGGCCAGCCGTTCCGTGTCGGCGCGCAGGTCATCGACCCGCAGGGACACGCCGGGCAGGGGCAGGTCGTCGACGACCGCCACCACCCGACGCGCGGCGGCCAGGTAGTCGCCCGCCCCGACGATCCGGGCCCGCACCGCCGGGCTCATCGGGGACGCCGGGTCAGCCGCCGCCGCGACGATGCCCTCGATGCCTCCCCACGACGTCACCAGTTGCGCCGCGGACTTCTCGCCGACGCCCTTGACGCCGGGCAGCCCGTCGGACGGATCGCCACGCAGCACCGCGAAGTCGACGTAGCGTTCGGCCGGAACGCCGTAGTGCTCCTGCACCCAGGCCGGGTCGACCAGGTCGTGCTTCGCGACCCCGCGGGCGACGTAGATGATCTTCGTGTCAGGACCGGCGAGCTGGAACAGGTCACGGTCGCCGGTGACGACCAGTGCCGGCACGTCGGAGCGACGGGCGAGCCCGGCCAGCACGTCGTCGGCCTCGTAGCCGTCGACCCCCACGACGGGGACGCCGGCGGCGTCCAGCACCGTTCGGATGATCGGGACCTGCACCCTCAATTCCTCGGGGGCCTCCTCGGACTCACCCGACTGTGCCCCGACACCCCCAGCGCCGACGCTGCCCGTGCCCGGTTCGGACGCCAGCCGATGCGCCTTGTAGCCGGGTACCAACGCGACCCGCCAGGGCGGACGCCAGTCGTTGTCCCACGCGCAGGCCAGCTGGGTGGGCCGGTACTGGCCGACCAGGCGGGCCAGCATGTCGAGCAGCCCACGCACCGCATTCGTCGGCGTCCCGTCGGGGGCGCGCATGCTACCGGGCACTCCGAAGAACGCCCTGAAGTACAACGAGGCGGTGTCGAAAACCATGAGCGAATCGTGGGTCATCGACAAAGGGTGACACGATGAATGCATGGAAAGTACCGATCAGCAGATCTTGGCGCTCCTGGCCAGGGACGGACGAATGTCCTACACCGACATCGGCCGGGTCACCGGGCTGTCCACATCGGCCGCGCAGCAGCGCGTGCGCCGGCTCGAGGCGCTGGGTCTGATCGACGGCTACTCCGCGCGGCTCAACGCCGAGGCGCTCGGACGCAACCTCACCGCGTTCATCGCCCTGCGCCCGCTCGACCCGGCCGAGGATGAATCGATCCCCACGGTCGTGGCCACGATCCCCGACGTGAGCGCCTGCTTCTCGGTCGCCGGCGACTCCTCCTACCTCATCGAGGCCAATGTGGGCACGCCCACCGAACTTGACGCCCTGCTCACCCGCATCCGGGGGGCCGCCAAGGTCACCACCGTGACCACCGTGGTCCTCACCACGATTTTCCGTGACCGCCCACTGATCAGCGAACCCGAGCACGAGTGAGCGCGGTGACAGTGCAGAACGCGCTCGCCGCGGCCCGCAGCCACGACAAGCTTACCGGCTCGCTGCTCGCGGTCCTGGGCGGGGCATCGCTCGGCCTCGCCTACCAGCCCTACGCACTGTGGCCATTGGCGATCCTCGCCGTCGCGCTGCTCACCCTGCTGGCTCGGCACGCGGGAACCCGCCGCTCGCTGTGGCTCGGGCTGCTGTTCGGCCTGGCCCAGGGGGCCGTCGCGATCACCTGGGTAGCGGTGCTCGGCTGGTGGGTCGCGGTGCTTCTGGTCATCGCGATGTCGGTGTGGCCGATGGCGGTGGCCTGGGCGATCGCCCGCACCGCGAAGCTCCCGGCGTCCTGGCTGTTCGCCTCGGCCGCCTGGACGGCGGCCGAGTTCGGCACCGCGAACGTCCCGTTCGGGGGGTTCCCCTGGCTCCGGCTGGTCTGGACGACGGTCGATCAGCCGATGTCCGGGTGGTTGCCGGTGATCGGGGCCGTGGGCACGTCGTGGCTCGTGGCGGCGTCCGGTCAGGCCGCTGCGGCGCTGGCCGCCCCCCGGAAGTCGGGACGCCGAGCCCGGCGGTTCGCGCGCGGCTCGGCCGTGCTGGTACTGGTCGTGGCCTTCACCGGGGGCGCGCTGCTCGCCGCCCGGCCGATCCCACCGGGCGGACCGGACATCACCCTCGGGGTCGTGCAGGGCGACGTCAACGGCACCGCCGGTCCGCACGCGATGGGCTACGCCCGCAGCGTCACCAACAACCACGTGTCCGAGACCGTCACGCTGATGGCCCGTGCCCGCACCGGCCTCGACCCCACACCGAACCTGGTGTTGTGGCCCGAGAACTCCACCGACATCGACCCGACCAAGGACGCTCAGACCGCGCTGCTCGTGCGGCTCGCGGAGAAGGTCGCGCAACTGCCGATCATGGTCGGCGCGGTGATGAGTGGTCCCGGACCTGACGAGCGGCAGACCTCGACGCTGTGGTGGACCACCGACAACACCATCGCGGCCCGCTACAACAAGCGCAATCTCGTGCCGTTCGGTGAGTACATCCCGCTGCGGTCACTGCTGCTGCCGATCCTGCCGATCCTGCGCGAGGTCGGCGCCCAGTCGGTGCCCGGCCACAAGCCGGGCGTCCTCACCGGCCCGCTGGCAAACGGTCAGAAGCTGACGGTCGGCACGGTGATCTGTTACGAGCTGGCGTGGGACACGACCGTCGCCCAGGCGGCCGGCAACGGCGCGCAGGTGCTCGTGGTGCAGTCGAACAACGGCACCTACACCGACACCGGTCAACCGCCGCAGCAGTTCGCGATCACCCGCGGTCGGGCCATGGAACTGCAACGTGAGATCGTCGTGGCGACCACCAACGCCCTGTCGGGTCTCATCGACGCCCGCGGCCGCGTCATCGAGCGGAGCCAGGAGGGAACCGCCTGGGCCCGCAGCATCACCGTGCCGGAGCGCACCGGCGTGACGATCGGGGCACAACTCGACCCGTGGCTCGACTGGGCCTCGCTCGCGGTCGCCCTCGTCGGCCTGGTCTGGTCGTTCGTTCCGGGCGTGCGTCGGCGGCTCGGCCGCTGAGATGCGGCCCTTGTAGGCTGGAAGCTCCGTCGGTCGATCGACAGGAGTTGACATGTCTCAGAGCCCGCGCCGTGCGCCCTGGGTGGTCCCGACGTTGCTGGTGCTGCTCATCGGACTGCCGATCCTCGAGGTGTGGTTACTGATCCGGGTCGGGCAGGCCATCGGCGGGCTCAACGTCCTGGCGATCCTCATCGTCGAGGCCCTGTTCGGCGGGTGGCTGATGAGGCGCGAGGGGTCCCGCGCCTGGCAGGCGCTCCTCGAGGCGGTACGACGTAACCCAGACAATGCTTGGGAAGATCGACCCGGCAATCTCCGGCATGGAAAGCAGCGTG
>DAIESZ010000303.1 GCA_027346035.1 Propionibacteriaceae bacterium | reverse complement strand
GAGACGCCGGTCGAGGATCGTGCGCTCCCGGTCCTCGACCGCGGCCAGGTCGTCGGAGCGGACGCGCAGTCCGGCCACGACGTCGTCATTGAGCACCCGCACGCCACCTTCGCCGATGGCGCCCATCGCGAGTTCCGGCTGGGACGGCGCGCCGAGCTTGCGGACCACCAACACGTCCAGCGGCGCCCCGAGCGCCCGGGCGACCTCGAAGGCCACCGGCACGCCCCCCCGGGGAAGTCCCAGCACCACGACGTCGCGCCCGGCGACGCCGCGTGCCGACAGTCGCTCGCCCAGCCGGCGTCCCGCATCGACACGGTCGACAAAGGACATCGCTTCACCTCCGACGCAGATCTGGCCGACGCCCGGAGCCGGGGCCCAGTCGCCGCCGGCCGGGACGCCTCTTCCATCTTCGCAGCCGGTGGGATCCGGTCGGTCGGCGTGACCCGCTGCCCGCTCAGGGCAGGGTCAACACGTCTGCGCCGTCGGGGGTGACGACGAGCGTGTGCTCGAACTGGGCCACCCGTGACAGGTCGTTGGTCACCACCGTCCAGCCGTCGTCCCACACGTGGGAGTGGTAGTCGCCGAGGGTGAGCATCGGCTCGATCGTGAACGTCATGCCCACCTGCATCAACGTGTCGAGCCTGGGCTCGTCGTAGTGCAGGATCACCAGTCCCGAGTGGAAGGCGCTGTGCACGCCGTGCCCGGTGTAGTCGCGCACGACGCCGTAGCCGAAGCGGGCCGCGTAGCTCTCGATGACCCTGCCGATCACCGACACGGGACGCCCGGGGCGGACGGCCTTGATGGCCCGGTTCAGCGCCTCCTGGGTGCGTTCGGTGAGCAGGCGCGACCCGTCGTCGACGTCACCGCAGAAGAAGGTGCCGCAGTTGTCGCCGTGGACGCCGTCCTTGAACGCGGTGACGTCGATCTTCACCAGGTCGCCGTCCTCGAGGGGGCGGGCGTCGGGGATCCCGTGACAGACGACCTCGTTGATGCTGGTGCAGCAACTCTTCGGGAAGTCGCGGTATCCGAGGGTGGACGGGTAGGCGCCGTGATCGAGCATGTACTCGTGCGCGACCGCGTCCAGGTGGTCGGTGGTGACGCCGGGTGCGATCGCCTTCGCCGCCTCGTGCATCGCGCGGGCGGCGATCCGGCCTGCGATCCGCATCTTCTCGATGGTCTCCGACGTCTGCACGTGCGAGCCCTGGTAGGGGGCCGGGGCCGGCTTTCCGACGTACTCGGGACGGTCGATGCTCGCGGGCACGGGGCGTAACGGGCTGACGGGGAAAGGCTTGATCGGCGCGCTCACAGGGGGCAGTGTATGCGACAGTGGAGAGGTGCCGATCGCCGTGTCGACCGGCCCCGCCGAGGGGAGAGACCGTGGCCGAAGGACAGTATTACTGGTGCCTCGAACACCATCGGGTCGAGCCCTTCGACGGGTGCAAGGCCGCGGACCGACTCGGCCCCTACGACACCATCGACGAGGCCGAGCACGCGATGCAGCGGGTCGAAGAACGCAACGACGAGTGGGACAACGATCCACGGTTCACCGACGAGCCCGTCGAGGACGAGGACGACCTGGTGGTCGGTGACGAGGACGACGACAGCTGGGGTCCGTTCCGCAGTTGAGGCGTCCGGCTGGTCACACCGGGTGGGCGCCCCGGTGAGGCCGGGTCGCTCAGCCCACCCGGAGCGAGGCGATGCACTGGTCGACGAGGGCCCCGCGCGCGCTGTCGCCGATCGTGTACGAGGACACGAACAGCGAGAGTGAGTCGGGGCTGCCCGTGTCGACGACGATGACGTTGACGACGTCTCCCGCGACCTCGGGCAGGTTCGGGAGGTTCACGTAGATGTCGCTGCGCAGGCGCCAGCCGGGGTGCCCGTCGATGCTCACCTGCCGGCTCATGAGGTCCTGGCGTCCGGTGAAGCCGATGTAGTACGACGATGACGCGAAGCAACTCATCACGGCCTCGGCCGACTGCCGGGGCGACTCGAAGCCGTCGGCCACCGACAGTGCCGACACGCTGGCGACGGAGAACCACCCCGGGTACACGGGGTCGGTGACCGCCTCGGTCGAGTGCGCCCAGCCCATCGTGAAGCCTCCGGGCGTCCATCCGGGGATGGCCGTTGCCTGCAGTCCGCCGGCCTGCAGGATGCCCCCGACCGGGATGGTCGCCGTGCCGCCATCGCTCGGGCAGGAGACCAGTGCGCCCTGGCCCGGGGCGGACTGCGACGCGCTCGACGACGGCTGGGGCGTGGGGGTGGAGGTCTCGTTCCACGCCGACACCGTGGGTGCGGCGGTGTTCGTGTCGACCGGGGCCGACGCCCCGGATTGCTGGCGGGTGACGACCACCACGGCCGCGACCACCGCGACGAGCACGGTGGCGATCACCGCCACGATCCAGCCCCAGCCGCGTCGCGGCGGCCGAGCGCCCGACGACGGCGGTACCGGCGCGTGCCCAGGATCGGTTGTGGTGCCACTCGACCACTGGGCGCCGTCCCAGTAGCGGAAGTGCCCTGGGTTGCCCGCCGGGTCGGGGTACCAGCCAGGCATCGACATGCCACGAGAGTACCCGCGGGCGCAGGCTCAGTCGCCGACCCGAAGGCTGGCGAACACCTGGTCGATCTGGCGCTGGACGGGCTGATCGCCGATGGTCGCGTTGCCCTCCCAGTACGACAGCATGGTGGGATCCCCGGTGTCGACGACGACCACGTCGACGACGTCGCCGGGGATGCGGGGGTCTGCGGGATACACCACTCGCACCTCGGACCTCAGGTGCCAGCCGGGGTGCCCGTCGATCGACACCGCCTGGCTGGTGAGGTCGGTGCGTCCGGTGAAACCCTGGTAGTAGCTGGAGGTGGCGTAGCAGCTGAGGAACGCGTAGGCGGCCTGCTCGGGGTCGGTGAAGCCGTCGGCGGTGAGCAGCCCGCCCACGGCACTGTTGCTCACCCATCCCGGCACGATCTCGAGCAACTGACCGCTCGTGTCGACCGACCAGTCGACGAAGCCGGTGAAGTCGTCGAACCAGGGTGCGGGCAGCATCTCCGCCGACAGGTGCCCTCCGTGCAGGCGGCCGTCGGCGGTGTGCGGGAGCGTCACGGCGGGAGCGACGGGGCAGTCGACGCTCGTCACGGTGCCCGGCTGCGTGCCGGACTCCGACGACGACCGGGGCGTCGGGGTCGAGGTCTCGTTCCAGGCCGACACCGTGGGCGCGGCGGTGTTGGGGTCCTCCCGCGCGGCGGTCGGCGTCCCCGTGCGGGTCACGAACCACGCGACCAGCCCACCCGTGACGACCAGGGCCACGACGGCGATCCACCAGCCCCGGTGACCTCGGCGCGCGCCGGCGTCCGAGGGCCCGGGTCCGGGTGCCGGGGTCCCGGCGGGGTTGGCCGTGGTCTCGGCCGACCACGAGACGCCGTTCCAGTACCGGTACCGGCCACGGGAGCCGGCCGGATCGGGATACCAACCGGGCTGGGACATGCGGGCGAGTTTAGTCAGATGCCCTGTGTCGTCCGGAGCGGGCGGGTCTTGCCGCCCCGGCCGTCAGCGTCGGCCGGCTTCCGGACCGGATCGCGGTCGACCGACGGGGTGGCGGATGCATCCGTCGCCGCGGCACGGCAGACTTGGGCCCATGGACAGGCAGACCGATTTCGTGCTCCGCACCGTCGAGGAACGGGATGTGCGTTTCATCCGGCTCTGGTTCACCGACGTCCTGGGGTTCCTCAAGTCGGTCGCCATCGCGCCCGCAGAACTCGAAGGGGCCTTCGCCGAGGGCGTCGGCTTCGACGGCTCGGCGATCGAGGGCTTCGCGCGCGTCTACGAGAGCGACATGGTCGCGCATCCCGATCCCTCGACCTTCCAGTTGCTGCCGTGGCGGCAGAAGGTGCGCGGCACCGCCCGGATGTTCTGCGACATCCGGCTCCCCGACGGGTCCCCGAGCTTCAGCGACCCGCGGCACGTGCTCAAGCGGGCCATGCAGAGGGCGTCCGACATGGGGTTCACCTTCTACACCCACCCCGAGATCGAGTTCTTCCTGCTCGCCAACCCGGTCGTCCCCGGCGTCGAGCCCACCCCGCTCGACCAGGGCGGCTACTTCGACCACACCACGC
>DAIESZ010000287.1 GCA_027346035.1 Propionibacteriaceae bacterium | reverse complement strand
CGGATGGCAGGATGCGGATGTAGTGCTGACGCATCTTGCCGCTGATCGTCGCCAGGACCCGGTGGCCGTTGTCGAGCTCGACGCGGAACATCGCGTTCGGCAGGCTCTCGACGACGGTGCCTTCGAGTTCTAGGGCTCCCTCTTTCTTGGCCATCAACTCTCAATCTGTTGGAGAACAGGATCGACGCCCGCTGACGGGCACGAACAATCGCCTGGGCACAGGTGACCGACAGCCAAGTTTAGGCTGTCCGGCTGGACCTCACCAAATCGGGGCTCCCGCCACCGGACGCCGCCACGCTGCGGCCGGAGCAGGGGGTCGGCCCCCCGTTAAGGTGCATGCATGACCTACTTCGCCGTTCAGTACGACTACACCCCGGGGGCAGACCTCGACAGCGTCCGACCGGCGCATCGGGCCTACCTCCGCAAGCTCGCCGAGGCCGGAGACCTGGTCGCCTCCGGACCCCTCATCGGAACCGACCACGGTGGTGCGCTGCTCATCCTGCAGGCCCCCCACCAGGAGCGGGTCGCCGACCTGCTCGACCGCGACCCGTACGTGGCGTCCGACGTCATCGCCCGGCGCACCATCACCGAGTGGGACCCCGTCATCGGCGTGTTCGCCGGCTGATCGGCGGCCCTCACAGGGCGATCAGGAGGGCCAGCACCACGAGGACGACGACCGCCGCGCCCAGGCCCACGACCATCCAGGCCGCCGTCCGCCCGCGCCGTGCGAGCTCACCGGCGTCCGTGGGAACCTGCAGCACCGTGCCCCGGCCGGTGGTCGCCGGAGCGCCGGGCTCCGAGGAGTCGACGACGGCGGGCTCGGCGTAGGTCGGCGCGTTGGGCAGCGCCTCGGCCACCGGCACGAGGTCGCCGAGAGTGGTGGCCCCGAACAGCATCCCGAGCAGATTCCGATAGGCGTCCTCGTCGAGGGCTCCCGCGACGTAGGCGTCGTTCAGGCGGCGGCCGATCCCGTCCCTCAGTTCGTCGGTGACGGGGTCGCCGGCGTGCAGCCGGAGCCGGGCGACGAGGGGCGAGGACACACCGTCACGGTACCGCTCCCCCACTTCCGAACGCCGCGGGCCGGAAAAGCCGCGACTCAGAACAGCCCCACGATCTCCCCGTGCTCGTCGATGTCGATCCGCTCGGCCGCCGGGTGCTTCCCGAGTCCCGGCATCGTCCGCATGTCGCCGCAGATCGCATAGACATAGCCCGCCCCGGCGGCCAGCCGCACCTCGCGCACCGGCAGCGTCCACCCCGACGGCGCACCCTTGAGCCGGGGGTCGGACGAGATCGACAGGTGGGTCTTGGCGATCACGACGGGCAGGTTGCCGTAGCCCAGCGCCTCGAGCCGGGCCAGTTCGCCGGCGGCATCCGGGAGCACGTCGATGGCGTCCGCGCCGTACACCTCCCGCGCCACGGCAGTGATCTTCGCGACGAGCGTCTCCTCGAGCCGGTAGGTGTAGCGCACCTCGCTCGGCTGCTCGCACGCCTCGACCACGGCGCGGGCGAGCTCGACGGCGCCCGGACCCCCGTCGACGACGTGGGTGGCCAGGCGGCAGCGGACGCCGGCCGCCGCCGCGATGTCGACGATCTCCTGCAATTCCGAGGGGTGGTCCTGGGGGAAGACGTTGACGGCCACGACCGGGATGAGCCCGAACGAATGGACGATGTCGAGATGCTTGAGCAGGTTCGCGGCCCCGGCTCGCACGTCATCGGGGTTCTCGGCGAGCATCGCGTCGGGCAGCGGGCGCCCGGCCACCACCCGGTGCCGCCCCGAATGCAGCTTCATCGCGCGCACCGTCGTCACCACCACGGCAGCGTGCGGCTGCAGGCCCGACAGCCGGCACTTGATGTTGACGAACCGCTCCGCTCCCATGTCGGCGCCGAAGCCGGCCTCGGTGATGAGGTAGTCGGCGCACCGTACGCCCACCTGGTCGGCGACGATCGAGGAGTTTCCGGTGGCGATGTTGCCGAAGGGGCCGGCGTGCACGAGCACCGGTGTGTGCTCGCAGGTCTGCAGCAGGTTGGGACGCAGCGCGTCCTTGAGGATCACCGCCATCGCGCCGGCCGCCCGGAGGTCCTCGGCCGTCACCGGGCGCCCGTCGCGGGTGAAGCCGACCACGATCCGGCCGAGCCGCTCGCGCAGGTCGCGGAGCGAGGTCGACAGGGCGAGGATCACCCCCACCTCGCTGGCGGCCGTGATGTCGAACCCCGACTGGCGGGGGACGCCGTCCTGGGCCTGCCCGAGTCCCAGCACCAGGTTGCGGAGCGCCCGGTCGTTGACGTCGACGACCCGCCGCCAGGAGATGGCGTGCGGGTCGAGCCCCACCTCGTTGCCCTGGTGCAGGTGGTTGTCGACCATGGCCGCCAGCAGGTTGTGGGCCGCGGTGATCGCGTGGAAGTCGCCGGTGAGGTGCAGGTT